>JAUVCS010000128.1 GCA_030590745.1 Desulfuromusa sp. | reverse complement strand
CGCAATGTTGAGCTTAATCTCTTGCATGACCGAGTACGTATTCTGCAACAAGATATCAGGAATATTCGAGATACCCTTCCTGCCAGTTGCTTCGATCTGGTTGTGAGTAACCCACCCTACCGTCAACTTGAATCAGGAAGAATTGCACCGAATGATGAGCGTGCCGCTGCACGGCATGAGCTGGCGGGAGGTATGGTGAGCTTTGTTGCTGCGGCCAGTTGGTTGTTGAGAAATGGCGGCAGCTTTGCTGTGATCTATCTGGTGGAACGTCTTCCTGAATTGATGTCCGAGATGATTGCCAGAGGGATTGAGCCTAAACGATTGCGGATGGTGCATCCCCGACCGGGCGAAGCCGCTAAAATGGTTCTTCTGGAAGGGCGCAAAGGGGGCCGTCCCGGGTTGCGGGTTGAAAAACCACTCTATATCTATAAGAATAATGGGACAGGACGGGATTATACAGAAGAGGTGTTGCAGATGTATGAGGGTACCACCGGTTAATTTTTCCGTTCTTTGTCCAGTTGTTTTTGTCGAGTGAAAAGCTTGCGCATTTCGTATTTTAACTCTGCATTAGCAACTGGGGATAACTCTTCCTCAATCGCTTCTTTTTCAGCATCAGTCAATTCAATTTTGGTCCATGGTGGTGGTTCGGGGGTCTGTTGGGTTTTTATGGGTTTATATGTTTGTGAATTGCGGGTTTGGCGCAGATAAATATCAGTAATCCCGGCATTAGGTATTTTAGCATTGATTTTTTCCAGAATCGTTGGTTTCAGCATCTGTAACTGCTGCATCCAGACCGGGTGGTCGACTTGAACTTCCAAAACACCTTTGCGGAGCTTAAGCGGCCTGGCTCGGGCGGCAATCTGTTCTCCGACCAGTTGATCCCAAACCAGCCACGCCTGATGCCGGGTAATTTGTTCACCAAATCCCGGTTGGCCAAGTATTTGTTTTAATAGTGAGCTGACCCGCTCAACACTTTTCATTGGTGACCGATCCCTGCGATTCATTCCAGGCTCCTTCTGCGGATCCGCCCACCCAACAATTGTCCCATAACCGCACCGGCAAGCGTCAGGGGAATCCAATACCAACTGAACCCGAGTGCGGTTCTCAGGGCAATAATGAACGGGATTGATACATGGATAAGAATAAACCAGCGCAGAGAGAATTTACGACTTGTCTCACGAAAATAACCAAGTGGTAAATTAGTCCCAAAAGAAAAAAACAAGAGGATAACAAGTAACAGAATTTGGTCGGGCTGCAAGGGATATTTCCTTTATGCTGATAAAGTAAAAGCGTGCCCACTTTACTCTCTGGACGGGCAAGCTGTCAATTTCTTGCTCTGGCGAATAGCGCTTGCATGCCATTTATAAACGTGCCATTATGCGCGGCTGGACTCTGATGTTAGGATACTTTTAGTGGTTAATGACGGGGATTGTGTCGCAATATTTCATTCGGTTCACCGGGTGATGAAAGCTGAAAAAGTTCTAAAAGATCGGCAGTTGAATATTCTGCTGATTCCTGCTCCCCGACAGTTGAGTGCTGACTGCGGAATGGCGATCAGGTATCCTCGCGAATTGCATTCTGAAGTCAAGCAGGTACTGGCTGAATTTGCTTTACCGTTGATTGATGTTTGGCAGATGCAGGCTGGAAGATATCAGCCTCTGGCATGAAACATCCTGTTTTGTCAGAGTTTTTTGCTTGACAACAGGGAATGCTGTTTTTTATATTTACTCTTTTGTGGATTTTGTCGATAAAATAGTATGTTTGATACACTTTCTGACAAGCTCGACTCGGTTTTTAAAAAACTGCGTGGGCACGGGCGCCTGACAGAACAGCACATAAAGGAGACTATGCGGGAGATCCGCCTGGTTCTTCTTGAGGCTGATGTCAACTTCCGTGTTGTTAAAGATTTTATCTCCAAAGTTAGTGAACGTGCTGCTGGTCAGGATGTTCTGAAAAGTTTGACTCCTGCTCAGCAGGTGATCAAGGTTGTTCGTGAAGAGCTTGCCGCTTTGATGGGTGAGGGGGAAGATAATTCCCTCAACTTGTCAGTTAAGCCGCCAGTGCCGTTAATGCTCTGCGGTTTGCAGGGTGCTGGTAAGACGACAACTTGTGGTAAGTTGGCACTGAAGCTACGTCGTGAAAAACGTAACCCGTTGTTGGTTCCAGCCGATGTTTATCGCCCGGCTGCAATTGCACAACTTAAAACCTTGGGACGCCAGCTCGATGTTGAGGTGTTTGATTCTCAACCCGGGCAGGATCCGGTTGATATTTGTGTCCGCGCTTTAAATTACGCGGAACTCAACGGTTTTGATACAATCATTCTTGATACTGCTGGTCGATTACACATCGATTCAGAGTTGATGGGTGAGCTTCAGCAGATTGTCGCCAAGGTTGCTCCGCAGGAGATCCTGTTTGTTGCTGATGCAATGACCGGTCAGGACGCTGTGACGGTTGCTGCCAGTTTTGATGAACAATTGCCTCTGACCGGGGTGATTTTGACCAAGCTGGATGGTGATGCTCGCGGTGGCGCAGCTCTTTCAATTCGGGCGGTCACTGGCAAGCCGATCAAACTGGTTGGTATGGGGGAAAAGCTTGACGCTCTGGAGCAATTTCATCCAGATCGTATGGCACAGCGTATCCTCGGTATGGGAGATGTCCTCAGCCTGATTGAAAAGGCTCAGGAAGCAGTTGACGCGGATGATGCTGCAGCGATGGAGCAGAAGCTGCGCAAGGGTGGTTTTACCCTGGAAACATTTCTTGAGCAGATGCAGATGGTCAAGAAAATGGGTTCCATGGATTCGCTGCTGAAAATGATTCCCGGAGCTGGAAAAGCTCTCAAAAAAGCTCAGGGGATGCAGCTTCCGGAAGATGAAATGAAAAAAGTTGAGGCGATTATTCGCTCAATGACGGCTAAGGAACGACTGAATCATAAAATTCTGAACGGTTCTCGGCGCTTACGCATTGCCAAGGGGAGTGGAACCCGGGTTCAGGATGTTAACCAGCTTTTGAAGCGTTTTATTGAAGCACAAAAGATGATGAAAAAAATGCAGAAAATGGGTCCGAAGGGCCTCAAGGGGATGCTTGGCCAAGGTGGTCAGCTTCCGTTCTAATCTGAATCAGCGGATAGTGATAGAGCAACATCCTGTTCGATATACAGACAACAAAAAGAATCACCAGGAGGAAAGACAGTATGTCAGTAAAAATCAGACTCGCCCGCGGTGGCGCAAAAAAGAAGCCGGTCTATCGGGTCGTTGTGGCCGACGAGCGTTTCCCACGGGATGGTCGGTTTATCGAGGTTCTGGGGCAGTATAACCCCCGCAAAGAAGAATTTCTGTTGGACTTTAAAGAAGACCGGGCCATGGAATGGCTTAATAAAGGTGCTCAACCGACCGATACTGTTCGTCGGTTACTGCGGCATGCCGGTGTCTGGGCCAAGTTCAAAGCAAAGGCTCCTGCTGAAGCCTGATCTTTGTATCTGGTCCGAATCCGAGGCAGTGGCTCCAACCTCTCGGAGGATGACCTATGAAAGACCTGATCGAGTATATTGCCAAGTCTCTGGTTGAAAGACCGGATGACATTGTTGTTTCTGAGGAAATCTCTGAAGAGGGTAAGGTACTGGTCAAACTTGCGGCAGCGCAGGAAGATATGGGGCGAATTATTGGCAAGCAAGGGCGTAATGCCAAGGCGATGCGCACCTTGTTGAATGCCAAAGCAACTCGTGAGAAGCGCCACGCACTATTGCAGATCATGGAGTGAATGCCGGGTTGATTTAGATTTGGCTGGGACAGATGACTGAAGCTCTGCTGGAAATTGCAAATATCGTTGGAACTCATGGCTTGCGTGGAGATCTTAAGGTTCGGTTGACGTCAGGAAACCCTGATTTTCTGATGACAACCAAGCAGATATGTCTGCGACTGCCTAACGGCGAGACTTTGAACTTGGATATCACCCGTCAGGTGTTGCACAAAGGACAGGTTCTTTTACGCTTGCAGGGTTATGAATCAATCAATCTGGCCGAACCGTTGGTCGGTGGTCAAGTCCTGTTGGCTGAACATTTGCTGCCCGATTTGAGTGATGATGAGTATTACTGGGGACAGTTAGAGGGGTTGCAGGTTATCGACCGGAGGCAGGGAGATATCGGACGAGTTAAGCAGTTGATCACAACTGCAGCTCACGACACCTATGTGGTAAATGGTCGCTTTGGTGAGGTTTTGATCCCGGCGGTTCATCAGTTTGTATTGGAAGTCAATCCAGAAGAGGGAGTCATACACGTTGATCTTCCCGATGGATTGATTTTAGAAGAATAATGATCTTTGACGTGTTGACTCTGTTTCCCGGCATGTTTTCGTCGCCGCTGCAGGAGAGTATTCTCGGGCGGGCGATTAAGCAGGAAATACTGCAGGTTCGAACTCACAACCTGCGTGATTGGGCCGAGGGTAAACATCTCATCACCG
>JAUVCS010000203.1 GCA_030590745.1 Desulfuromusa sp. | reverse complement strand
GTAACGATAAACAATTCCTAGATTATAAAGACTCTGCAGGTGATTCTTGTCAATACTGCTCGCTTTTTCAAAGTTACTGATCGCCTTGTTAAACCAACCCACCCGGCGATACATCACCCCCTGATCGGTCAGAATATTAGGATCATTGCCGTTAAGTTCAAGAGCTCTGGCGTAAGCTTCAATCGCTTTCATCGGTTGATTAGAATCGAAAAAATTATGTCCCAATCTGATCCATGCGTTGCGATTGTCCGGTTCTCTGGCAACAATTTCTTCAAGAACTGAAGTCTGCTGTTGCTGATTGATCAGCGGAACCGAAACGGGTGGTGGAGCCGGAGCGGAAGCAGATAAATCTTTTTTTGAGTTAGTCACAATGACACCGATGAGAATCCCGACAACCATCGCAACAACGATAAACAGGACGGTATTTTTTTTCATGCAGTCAGCATCCTCAAACTCACTTGGATTTTTTCGATTTACTCTTCTGCTGCCAGAAAATCAACACTGGACTTGCAACAAAAATTGATGAATAAGTTCCGATTAAAACCCCGACCAACATAGCAAAAGCAAAGTTGTGAATAACCCCACCACCAAGAATAAACAGGGCAAGGACAACCATCAAAGTCGTTCCAGAAGTTAACAGAGTCCGTGACAACGTCTCGTTAATACTGCGGTTAACAATGTAAGGAAACCCTTCCTTATTGTATTTACCGGTGTTTTCACGAATCCGGTCATAGACAATAATAGTGTCATTGAGTGAGTAACCAATGATGGCCAGAAAAGCTGCAATGATCGGCAGGTCAATCTCCTTATTAAAAAGGCTGAAAACCCCTAAGGTTATGACCACATCATGAATCAACGCTACAATTGCCCCGACGGCAAAACGGAATTCAAAGCGCCAGGAGATATAAGCTAAAAGACCCAGCATTGCGTAAAAAATTGCTTTCAAACCTTTGCTACGCAAGTCTTTGCCAACCTGAGGACCAACCATTTCCACCCGGCGAATATCGACATCACCATTTTCATAAGTTTGTTCCAGAGCATTCTGTATCTGCACTGAAAGCCCTTGCAATTCAGTAGTACTCTGTTCAACGCGGATCAAAAACTCATTCTGATTGTCGCCAAATCGCTGCACCACAACACTGCCGAGTTCAATTCCCTGCAGCGCTTTTTTGATCGCAGAGGCATCGGTTGGTTGAGTAAATTGGACTTGAACCAGAGTCCCTCCGACAAAATCGATTCCGTAGTTCGGCCCCCCCTTGGCAATCAGGGAAGCAAAACCAATCAGAATCAAAGCGATAGAAACAAATAACGCAATTTTACGCTTGCCAATAAAATCAATATTAATATCCGGCTTGATCAGCTGCATGCCGTCATGCCTCCTTTATATACTCAGCCGCTTAACTTCGCGGCGTTTCAAGAAAATGTCAAAAACAACCCGCGATACAAATATCGCGGTAAACAATGAAGCGATGATACCAATCGACAGGGTAACCGCAAAGCCACGAACTGGACCGGTACCAAACTGGAATAGAACTAAAGCCGCCAGCAAAGTTGTCAGGTTAGCATCAATAATTGTCATGAATGCTTTACTGTAACCGGATTCTAGGGCCAGCTTAGGAGCCCTGCCAAGTCGAACCTCCTCACGGATTCTCTCGAATATCAAAACGTTAGCATCAACCGCCATACCAACGGTCAAGACAATACCAGCAAGCCCCGGCAGAGTTAATGTGGCTCCGAACAGTGCCAACATTGCCGCAATGAACACCAGGTTAAGAGAGAGGGCAATAACGGCAACAATTCCTGAAAGCTGGTAATAAATAATCATCGCCAGAACGACAAGGACAGCGCCGACA
Source organism: Desulfuromusa sp. (assembly GCA_030590745.1). Lineage (GTDB taxonomy): Bacteria > Desulfobacterota > Desulfuromonadia > Desulfuromonadales > Geopsychrobacteraceae > Desulfuromusa. The sequence continues at coordinate 1,272 of JAUVCS010000203.1, read as the reverse complement.
AGAATAGACTTGATTCCTTTATTGATAGAATCCTGTCCAAGGGAGGGTCCAACAGTCCGATTTTCCAAGATCTTCACTGGAGCTGGCAAAGAACCAGCACGGAGAATTATTGCCAGATCAGTTGCCTCCTGAGAGGTAAAAGAGCCTGAAATCTGCGCGCTACCGCCAGCAATCCGCTCACGGATGACCGGGGCAGAATAGATTGTATCATCCAGAACGATTGCCATCCGCTTACCGACATTTGCTGCCGTAATCTGGTCAAAACGCTTCGCTCCGACGGCGTTGAACTCAATCGAAACATAGGGTTCATTAAAGCGGGTATCAATCCGAACATTCGCATCGGATAAAAGGTCACCGGTCAAAACAGTTTTATCAATAACTACCAGAGGTTTTTCTGTCGTCGCACCGGTAGATCGATTAACATCTTTTTCATAAAGCAACTGAGTGCCAGGCGGCAATTTGCCGGCAATAGCGTCCTGAAGGTTAGCTGTTTCATCGACCAGTTTAAACTCCAGCCGGGCAGTTTTACCCAAGAGTGCAATTGCCCGCTCAGGATCTTCAACCCCCGGAAGTTGAATCAGAATACGATAGTCACTCTGCCGCTGTAGCGTCGGCTCACTGACACCAAACTGGTCAACCCGATTACGCATCGTTTCCAACGCCTGACGAACTGCGTAATCCTTGATATTTTCAATTTCCTGATGACTTAACCGGTACTGTTTTTCTATATACCCGCCAGCTCCGGTCATTGTTTCAGCTTCAAGTGAAGGATAATTCTCTGCCATCAAGGCATCAACCTTGGTTCCCTCAGCATCATCATAAACGAGGATGACCAAACGATCCCCCTGACGCCTCTCCAGTCGCTTGAAAATGATATCTTTCTCGCGTAACTGAGCTTCAGACTGATCGATGATGGTATCGATGCGACTTTCAACCGCTTTATCTACTTCAACACCAAGCACCAGATGCATGCCACCCTGCAAATCCAGTCCCAGCTGAATTGGATTAACAGTGTCAGTCCACCATTGTGGCAAACTGTCCCGCATCAGCGTCGGGGCAATAACAAAAAATGACAGGAGTAGACAGAGTGAAACCAAAGTACCTCTGAATTTAAGACTATTGGACATTTGTGTTGTATCTCCCTTTAAACATTTATGGGCAAGTCAAATAATTTACTATTGTTTGACCTCAGTCACTGAGGCACGGTTCATTTTTACTTTGACTCCCGTGGCAACTTCAACGGTCACAGTCGTCTCTTCTACTGCGGTAATT
>JAUVCS010000166.1 GCA_030590745.1 Desulfuromusa sp. | reverse complement strand
CAAATATCCAGATTCTAATAGCTCAGGTTTGCAGACGGCAACAACGTCTTCACTGAAGAGAAAATCAGCAACCGTGCCTGGCCAATTGGGTTGGCCAAAATGGATGGCTGCGTCAAAGGGTGTTTCTTTAAATAGAAATATGACAGAACGTGCAGACATATTGATTGTTACGCCGGGGTACTGCTGGTAAAAACTTCCCATGCGTGGAACCAACCATTGAGAACAAAATGTTGGGAGTACGGCAAGTTCAAGAATTTCCCGTGTTCCCCCATGAGACATAATGTTTAGCATGTCCCGTTCCATCTGTTCTACAGATTTTCTAACCTGCTTGCTGTACAGTAATCCCGCTTTAGTTAATACGACACGTTTTTTTATCCGGTTGAATAATTTAAGGCCCAACTGACCTTCCAGTGCTGTGATTTGTCTTGAAATAGCACTTTCAGTTAAAGCCAATTCGGCAGCAGCACTGGTAAAACTTTGATGTCTGGCAGCAGCTTCGAATGCAATTAGTGCGCTACGACTTGGTATTGTTCGTCTCATGACTTAAACTCCTGAAGTTGTCTCTGTGTGTCCATCTGAATAAACTTGATCCAATCTCATTTTATTTCAATAAATCAATATCTTGAAGGTTTTTTACTCGGACAGATCGAGATTGTTTCATGTTTGTTGATTTTGCATCAATCATGAAAAAAAGTCATCAACTTATGTTTTAATATCATTTTACTTAAGTATCATGATGCCGTTATGTTTCAATCGGTTGACAAGCCTCATTATTATGGAAAATTCAATATGGATAGTTGGATCAACTCATTTACCATAAGGAAAATCTATGAGTAAAAAAGCAACTGCCGGAAACCGGGGTAAGGGGGTCAGCTCAGACTGTTATGTCGAACTGGAACTCACCTCCGGTAATGGCCTTCAGATTGAGGTCAACAGTAAGGTTCAGGCCCTTTTCGGTCAACAGATCACATCTCTGTGCCAGCAGGTTTTACGCCACTTTGAGATTGAAAACGCTAAGCTTTTTCTGGAAGATTTCGGAGCGTTGGATCATGTTTTGGCAGCACGCATTGAAACCGCGATAAAGCAGTTGATTGAAACCGATAAAGATTTTCTGTTAGATCTCCTGCCGCAAAATAAATACAAAACTGAAAACAGCAAATCGAGGCGCTCACGCCTCTATTTGCCTGGAAATAATCCAAAAATTGCGTTGAACGCAGGTATTTACGGCGCTGATGGAATCATTCTGGATCTGGAAGATTCTGTTGCCCCGGCCAAAAAATTTGAAGCGGCTATCATGGTTCGAAACACACTGCGATCGGTTGATTTTTATGGTGCTGAGCGAATGGTGCGTATCAACCAATTTCCGCAGGGGCTGGATGATCTGGAATTTGTTGTGCCTCACTTCGTCAATCTGCTGCTGGTTCCAAAATGTGAAAGTGCAACGCAGCTGGTGCAGATTAATGCCCGAATCAAGAAAATTGCGAGTAAATACAATATTACAAACCCCATTCACCTGATGCCGATTTTAGAGAGTGCTAAAGGGGTTCTGAACGCTCTTGAAATTGCGACTGCAGAAAATGTTGTTGCTCTTGCCATCGGTCTGGAAGATTACACTGCTGATCTGGGTGTGCAACGAACCGATGCTGGGACTGAGTCCTTTTTTGCCCGGACTCAATTAGCTAATGTTGCGACTGCTGCCGGTATTCAAGCAATAGATTCGGTATTCTCTGACGTCTCTGACATGGAACTGCTAAAAAAAGTTGTTCTGGAATCCAAAATGCTCGGTTTTAATGGTATGGGCTGTATTCATCCGCGTCAGATCAAAGTGATCCATGAAAACTATGCGCCCAATGATGCCGAAATTGAAACGGCAAAAAAAATAGTGAATGCTTTCCATATTGCCTCGGAAAAAGGGCTTGGAGTGGTTTCGTTGGGTACCAAAATGATTGATCCACCGGTTGTGAAGCGTGCTCAAACTACTATTGGAATGGCCATTGATGTCGGCAAATTGAAAAACAACTGGAGGGACGATTATGTCAGTTGAAATGGTAAAGAATAGTGTCGGGCGCATGGTGCCGACAGAAATTAACGGCAAACCTGCAGTTCCATTCAAGGGCGTCGGCAAATATAAACCCGAAGCCCGGAAGTATGCGGCAAAAATAGCGTCCTGCGCTGATTTTCCTGCCGATGGTAACAAGCAGGTTGAAAATCTGAAAGAAGCGCTGATTAAGGCGGGACTGCGTGATGGAATGACCATCTCCAGCCATCATCACTTTCGTAATGGTGATCTGATTGCGGTGCAAATTTTCAAAATTGCTCAGGAATTGGGGATCAAAGATCTGGTCTGGTTCCCCTCGGCCGCTTTCCCTTGTCAGGAAGCAATTATTGAGCAACTGGAAAATGGGACAATTCATCACATTGAGGGAAGTCTGAATGGTCCCCTGGGTGAATTTGCTTCACAGGGAAAAATGGCTGGAACTGGAGTTCTCCGTTCCCATGGCGGACGTTATCAGGCAGTCCAGGACGGTGAAGTACAGATCGATATTGCCGTTATTGCGGCCCCCACGGCAGATTCTTTTGGTAATGCCAATGGCGTCAATGGTCCATCCGCCTGTGGGTTGCTCGGTTTTGCCCTGGTCGATTCTGAATATGCCGATAAGGTAATTGTCGTAACCGACAACTTGGTTCCGTTCCCATGTCTCCCTTGGCAAATACAGGGTAACAACGTTGACTATGTCGTCGAGATTGAACAGATCGGAATCCCCGAAAGAATCGTTTCCGGAACAACGAAAATAACAAAAAGCCCTGATCGGCTCCATATCGCCGAGATGACAGCCCAATTCTGCGAAGAAGCGGGTCTCATAAAGGACGGTTTCTCTTTTCAGGCGGGTGCCGGTGGAACATCACTCTCCATCGGTAACTTTTTCGGTGACATCATGCGGCGCAAGGGGATCAAGGCGCGCTTTGCCCGTGGTGGAAGCAATAAATATCTGGTGCAAATGTTGGAAGAAGGGTTGATCGATTACATTCTGGACGGACAAACCTTTGATCTGGATGGCATTCGATCGATGCGGGAGAACCCTAACCATGTCAATACCAGCCCGTTTACCAGTTATAACTATCATGGCAAGGGTAATTTTGCCGGGTTGATCGATATCGTTATCCTCGGTGCAACAGAAGTCGATGTGAATTTCAATGCCAATGTCGTCACCCATTCCGACGGCAAACTGTTGCACGGCATTGGTGGTTGGCAGAATTGCTTATTCGGTAAGAATGTTATTTTGCCGGTGCCGCTGTTCCGCAATCGAATCCCGGTTATCTGTGATGAAGTGACCACAATCTGCGGGCCGGGTGAACTGATTGATATCATTGTCACCGAGCGTGGTATCGCGATCAACCCGAGACGGACCGATTTAATAGAAAAAATGCAGGATTCCAACCTGCCGATAAAAACGATAGTTGAACTCAAGGAAGAAGCAGAGCGCATTTGTGGAACCCCTGAGAAACCGCGATTTGGTAAAGACATTATTTCTGCGGTCAAATGGGT
>JAUVCS010000171.1 GCA_030590745.1 Desulfuromusa sp. | reverse complement strand
GGTGGCTTTAGTGGCGGCCGTGGCGGGGAAGATATCTTCAGTCAGCTATTTGGAGGGGGACAGCGTACCAACCGAGCCCCGGCCAAAGGGCAGGACTATTCGATGCAGATCAGTATTCCGTTCCGACTGGCTGTACAAGGTGGTGAAAGACGGATTGACTATCAGAACGATGGCAAGGTTGAGCAGATCAAGGTGCGGATACCGGCAGGAATTGAGAAAGGGAGTAAATTGCGGGTCGCCGAAAAGGGGGGAACCAACCCGCTTGGCGGCCCTCCTGGTGATCTTTATCTACAGATCGATATTGATCCGGATCCAACCTTTACCCGTGAAGGGCGCGATCTTCTGGTTAAGGTAGAGATCCCCTACAGTGGCATCTGCCTGGGAACTTCAATCGAAGTTCCAACCCTTGATACTCCCAAGCGAGTCAAGGTGCCCGCCGGAATGCAACCGGGGAAGAAAATCAGATTGAGGGGGTATGGCGTTGCTGCAGCGGGGAGAAAACCGGCGGGTGATCTGTATGCCGTCATCGAAATCAATGTTCCCAAGAATCTCACCAACGAACAAAAAGAGTTGTTAGCGCAACTTAAAGAAGTTGATCTCTAATTCACCTCCCGTCGGAAACCAGCAATTCTTCTTGCGGGCGAATCGGTAGCTGAGCTATACTGTTGCGAAAATTTTCTAACTGACAACATGTCAGCACCCCAGAGAGATAATAGGCAACTGTGACTGTTCACAACCTCAACAACACCGTGCGGCTGATTCTTCTATCCGCAATATTTCTCCTTTTCTGCACCGGACTTCAATCGGCATTTGCTGGTCTGATCCAGGGGAATCTGGCCTATAACCCTGAAATCAGGGTTGATAGTTGCCACCTGATTGTTGAACAAAAAAAATCAGCTCCCTGCTGCCAAAGTGAAGCATGTCATGAGACAGCTCCCAAACAACATGATTTTGGTGGTCCAGAATACCAGAATCTACATCATGATTCGTATCTTCTCTACCATGAGGCACGTCCGCTGACTCCACAGTTAAAAGTTGGTGTAGCGTTTACCACCCGCTACCTTGAACGGCCACAAATTCCTCTCAACTCAGAAAAACCGCTGACTCCCCGTCAAGCACTCCACAACCTGCGCACCATTGTTCTGCTGAATTAAAATCCTCTCCCGCACCGGTTGACGTCAGCCAGAACCCCTGGCTATATTGACCAAATCTGTCATCTATTCTGGCAGACCACCATAAGGAGACTTTTACTTTGGCTGAAACACAAAAACCTACAACTGACCGTATCTGGGATTTTCTCTGTTCCCTGAAACTGGCCATCATTCTGGTACTGCTGCTTGCGCTGACTTCCATTATTGGAACAATTATTCTACAGAATGGTGCGCCAGCTGATTATATCCGTGAATATGGCCAGTCAAATTATGAGCTGTTTAAAAAACTGCAATTCATTGATATGTACCATTCAACCTGGTTTATCGGCATTCTGGCTCTCTTCAGTGTCAATCTGATTTGCTGTTCGATAAAGAATTTCCCCCGGGTCTGGAAGTTCGTCAAGGAACCAACTCTGGTTGCCAGTTCCGGGATTTTCAAAGGATCGGCGAATCGGGCTGAATTCAGTTGCAAAGGGTCAAAACACCAGGTTGCGGAGCAGATATCAACGCTGCTGAACAAGGAGTTTGCTAAAACCATCCTGACTGAAAAGGATGAAAAACTCTATCTGTTTACCCAAAAAGGGATATATTCACGCTTTGGGGCCTATATTACCCACTTGTCAATCCTGATTATCATGGCCGGGGCAGTTATCGGCAATGTCTGGGGATACAAAGCTTATGTCAATATTGTCGAAGGAACCTCTGTGGATCAGGTTCGCTCCCGCAACGGTACCGGCCCCATTGATCTTGGTTTTACAATCCGCTGTGATGACTTTGATGTCAGTTATTATCCAAACAGCAACCGCCCCAAAGATTACAACAGCGATCTTGTCATCCTTGAAAATGGCAAGGAAATTGTCCATAAACGAATTGAAGTCAACGATCCTCTAACCTACAAGGGGATCAAATTTTACCAATCCAGCTATGGACCTGCCGGCAACCCTTTCTTTAAAGTTAAAGTGACTGAAAATTCAACGGGTGAAGTTATAGAACTCAAGGCCCATCAGGGGAAGCATGCTCAACTCCCTGGTGGCTATTCTTTTGCCGTCACTAATTTCACCACAAGTGATCGAAATTTTGGCCCGGCAATGCAACTACACATCGATACTCCCGACGGCAAACATGGGGCACCATTTATTGTCTGGCAAAACCATCCACAACTTGATGTCAAACGTGGTGGAATCTTCAGCTTTGCCCTGCTCGGTCATGACCAGCCACATTATACTGGCCTTCAGGTCGCCAAAGACCCTGGTGTCAATATTGTCTGGGCAGGCTGTTTCCTGATCGTTTTCGGTTCTTTAACCGCCTTTTTCTTTTCCCATAAACGCATCTGGGTTTGCCTGGAAGATAACGGTAAAAAGACCAAAGTTCTGATTGCTGGAAATGCACATCGCAACCAGCCTGGATTTTCTCTGGCCTTCGACGATCTACAGCAACAGATAGAGGCAATCGCCAAAAACGAATCCCCAAAGAAGGAGGGATAACTCATGGATAGTGGACAATTATTCAATATCACCACCATTGCCTATTTTGCCGCAATGGTTCTGTTCTTCGCCTACATTGCGACAAAAAACAATACCGTCGCACTGGTTGCAACACTGAGTTCACTTGCCGGCTTTCTGATCCAGACAGCCGCACTGGGATTACGCTGGTATGAGTCATACCAGATTCTGGGTGCAGATGGCCGCGCCCCCTTGACCAACCTGTATGAATCGGTGGTCTTTTTTGCCTGGTCAATTCTGCTGATTTATCTATTGATGGACTGGAAATACAAACAACGCACAATTGGCGCCTTTGTCCTGCCATTCGCCCTGTTCAGTATGCTCTGGGCACAAATGAGTTTACACTCTTCTATTGATCCGCTGGTTCCTGCCTTGCAGAGTAACTGGCTGACCTACCACGTCATCACCTGTTTCCTCGGCTATGCCGGATTTGCCTTTGCTTTCGGGGTATCAATCATGTACCTGCTCAAAATCGGCAAAGAAGAAAAACATCAGGGAGATGAGCCAATGGGAGGAATCCTTGGGATGTTCCCACCAACCAGGATTCTGGATGACATGAATTACAAGGCAATTATGATCGGCTTTCCGCTATTGACTTTGGGAATTGTCACCGGTGCCGCATGGGCCTACTACGCCTGGGGAACCTATTGGAGTTGGGACCCAAAAGAGACCTGGAGCCTGATTGTCTGGTTTCTCTACGCCGCATTCCTCCATGCCCGCGTCACTCGTGGCTGGGTTGGTCGTCGCGCTGCCTGGCTGTCGGTTATTGGCTTTGCTGCTACCCTGTTCTGTTATCTGGGGGTCAACCTGGTTCTTTCAGGACTGCAC
>JAUVCS010000103.1 GCA_030590745.1 Desulfuromusa sp. | reverse complement strand
CGTTCCATTGATTGCGTTCCTCATCGAGTTCCGCAGCATAATGCTTCCAAATCTTATCACCACAACTGTCCAATGCAGCAGTTGCAGACCGGGCGGCCTTTCTTATGGTTATGACGTTATCATCAGCAGCAATTTCCAGTTCATCACCGGGACTAATATTAAGCTGCCGACGAATCGGAGCAGGAAGAACAATTTGTGATTTGCTGCTGAGTTTTGCTAAAGACATAATAACCTCCCCATAGGCGCTTTACCTAATGGTAAAGCAAAACATGTTGGATGTCAAATTAAGCAACATCACTACTACCCCTCTATCAGAACCTCTTGCTCCAGCCCCTTTTTTTCAGTACAGAGCAAATCCAACAATCGAGAGGTCTGGTAGGGCTTCCATGAGATTGTTTGATTTCTCACAATAAACCCCGATCCGCCAGACTGACAAAATCCCCGTTGCCAATAATGATATGATCCAGTACCCGTACCCCCATCAGATCACCCACCTCCTTGAGTCGTTTGGTAATTTCGATATCTTCACGACTGGGAGTCGGGTCACCAGAGGGGTGATTGTGGACAAACAGGACAGCTGCTGCTGATTCTCGTAACACTGGAGCAAACACTTCACGGGGGTGGACAATACTGGCACTGAGGCTCCCCTCAGAGATCTGGACTTCACGGATCAGGCGATTTTTGCTATCGAGCAACAGGGCGAGAAAAACTTCCTTGCGGTAGTCACAGAGGCGCTCGTGGAAATGGTCAAAGGCATCCTGAGAAGATTTATAGGGTTGTCCAGGCTGCAGACGATTGTCGGCAAAACGGCGGGCAATTTGAAACACCGCCTGAATTTCAGCCGCTTTAGCAGGACCGATCCCCGGTTGTTGACAAAGCTCATTGATACTGGCTGTTGCCAGTTTTCGCAATGAACCGAACCGACTCAGCAAACTCCGCGCCAGATCCACCGCACTGTTTTTACTCGATGCATCGCCGGTGCGGATAATTAATGCCAATAACTCCGCATCAGTGAGCTTGTCGGCCCCCGTGGCAAGGAGTTTTTCCCGTGGTCGTTCATCTGCCGGCCAATCTTTAATTCGTTGCATGTTTCCCCCCCCTGGCAATTTATTTATCAGCGTAGTGCTCCATTGACCGCCAAAACGTCAGCGACGGCCTCGGCCAGTTTTCGATACCCTTGTGCATTCAAATGGACCGGGTCACTTTTATATTGTTGTTTGGTCAGTAATTCCCGGAGGGCTTCGGATACCAGAGGAATTTTGAGTTCATCGGCCAGGTTCTGATAAAGGGGGACCTCTTGCAAACCAAATCCCAGCTGTGGAACCGCGATCATGACCACTGCAATGCCCCGTTGTTTTGCCTCTGCAACCATCCCCTGTAAATTAGCCCTGAGTTGATCCCGGTCCAGTTTTTGTAAAATATCATTACCACCATGACACAGAACCAGTAATTCCGGCTCCACCCGATCCAACACCCCCGGTAATCGGGTAAGCCCTTCGGCGCTGGTTTCTCCCGGGATCCCGGCATTTATCACTGTGCGTCCAAGCAAATTCCCTAATTGGCGAGGATAATTCAATTCAGGTCGGGTTCCGACACCCGAAGTCAAGCTATCGCCAAAAGCGAGAATTATATCATTGGGACGCAATTGGGTTAATCCATCCTGCTGGTTGTCACATCCAGCCAGCAACAAGAACGACAGCAGAACTAAAAATACTTTTGGTAAAAATTTCATCTGAACCCTCATATTATCAATAACTTTCGCTAAAAAACTGTCCTATCTCAGTGAAAACTTCGTCACTGTGTCCACGGACAACTCGAGCCGGGGGGAGTGAGCGAAGAAACATCCGTCCATATCCTTTTTTTACCACACGGGTATCCAAAATTAAAACTACACCACGATCACTACGGTGCCGGATCAGTCGACCAAACCCCTGTTTAAATCGGATCACCGCTTGCGGCACGGTATATTCCATGAATGGATCACCGCCACGTTGTTCTATCGCCTGAGCACGAGCCTCCAGAACCGGCTCGGTTGGTACCCGAAATGGCAGCCGGGCAATAATCACCTGTTCCAGTGACCGACCCGGTACATCAACCCCTTCCCAGAAAGAATCGGTACCAAACAGGCTGCTATTTTCATCTTCAGCAAACCGTTTTAACAACTGATGACGATTTTCCTCCCCCTGGCGCAGGCAGCGTAACCGCTGCGCCTCAAGTCCCGGTGCTAGTTCTTCATGAACCTGCCGCAACAAGGCATAGGAGGTGAACAGAACAAAGCTGCGCCCTTGACTGCAAAGCAACGCCTTTTCCACCGCATCCCGTACCGCTTCAGCAAATCCAGGGCGACCCGGTTCTGGAAGGTCGGTAGGAATCACAACCAGAGCCTGTTGTTGATAATCAAAGGGAGAATCAAGCATCAGCTCAACCAGGCGTTGCGGTTCCACCCGATCCAGTCCGACCCGCGCATGAAAATAGCCGAAAGCTCCCGCGACTGTCAACGTAGCACTGGTCATAATCACACTGCGGAAACGTTGATAGAGAGCCTGATTGAGACTTTCTGCCACTTCAAGGGGGGCCTGACAGAGGCTGGCGATCAACCCTTTTTGTCGGCCGATCCGCCCTTCACGAACTTCAATCCAGACACAACTGTTTTTTGCTACCGCTTGAAAAGAGGCAAGATCGGCAGCCAGCCCTTCCAGTCGAGCGGCGATACCACGCAAATCAACCAATGCCGGATTCACTTTATCAGCGACAACTTCTGGTAAAATCTCCGTCCCCCGCAACAAGCCACTCAGCCCCTGTGCCAACTCAAGAGAGCCAACCCGTAACCGTTCAACCCGTTGAACAATTTTTTGCCAGACTGGAGTTTCCATAAATTCAGGAAGAATACGGTGCTTCAACTCAAACTTGGGATTGATTTCCTTGCCCAGAAATTCGGGTAACTCTTCAGCAATACTCTGCATTTCATCCAGCGCGAGATCAAACAGCTGCTGTCGTTTGATCAGCAGGGACTCAATCTCTCCATGCAGGGTCCGATATAATTCATCAAGAGAATCGGGAAGTTCCTGTGATAATTGATCAAGAAAGCGGGGCAGCAATCCCTGATTCAATTTACGCGGATGGCGTAACCGATTCAAAATCCGCGAAAAAGTAAAGCGGGTCAGCTGTGAAGAAAAATAACTGGTGGCAACATCTTCAAGATGGTGTGCCTCATCCAGAATTACCCGTTCAAATGGGGGTAAAACTGCGGTTGCGGAATAATTATCGGTCTCCTGACGGAGTGCCAGATCGGCAAGGAGCAGGGAATGATTAACCACTAAAATATCGGCCCGAGCGGCTTGGCGACGGGCTTTATGAAAAAAGCACTGCCGATAATGTTGACAGCGCACGCGAGCACATTGATCCGCCTCGCAACACACTTCCTCCCAGGCCTGATAACTGGGAATAAAAGCCAGATCCTCCTTTGAACCATCCCCGGTAGTTGTGGCCCATTGAATAATTTGCTCCAACTCTTCAACCTGCCGCTGGTCAAACAGCCCCAATTCCCGCCCTGCAATTTCACCTCGGCGGCGACAGAAATAATTACTGCGCCCTTTAACCAGGACCGCATAAAATTCAATTTTGGTTGCCCGCTGGAGAAAAGGGAGGTCTTTACGGATCAACTGTTCCTGCAAATTGATCGTCCGCGTTGAAATGACCACCCGCTCCTGATTGGCACGTGCCCAAAGGAGAGCAGGAACCAGATAGGCCAGGCTTTTCCCGGTTCCGGTCCCCGCTTCGATGACCGCCACTTGCCCCTGATTAAACGCATCAGCGACAACAAAAGCCATGTGCAACTGTTCGGAACGATCCTCATAATCGGGAAGTTTTCCGGAAATTACCCCATCCGGCCCCAGTAACTCGGCGATCTGCTCTGGTTCAAGTTTTTCTACATTTTTTTCAGCGAAAGCTTCAACAACACGATACAGATCATCGACCCGGTTGTTGACAATATAGAAACCCACCCCCAAAGAGCCAAATTTGGATGCTATCTCAATATCTGCAGCGGAGGGTTGCAGTTTTCCGGAAGGGTGGTTATGGAGAACCACATCACCATAACTGCAGGTTTGAAGTATTGCTGGAACGGCATTTTCCGAGCCACGCGCCAGAACTTCAATTTGCACGATACGACGCTCTGCATCGGTTTGAGCAAGAACAAATATTTCGTTCCCGCCGGCCTCCTTAATCGCATAACGAAGTTGGTCGATACTGTCTGGAGAAAGATATTTAAACATGGCTGGGGATTATAGAGGATTGGTGAGAAGAAAGGGGAAGGATTTTTTTGAATATCCATTTCCGTGTGCCGCAGCCGAAATGTAGCAGTTGACTTGAGAAGTAGAATGGCAAATGTTTGAGCGTAGCGAGTTTCTACCGTTCCTTAAATCAGCTGTGGAAGGTAGTGAACCCATGGGGGCAAGGAGTTCATCTGCCCTTTCTGCTTACCCTTTTGTGGCATGACAAAAGAGTAAAGTGACGAGCGGGGTCGCAACCCCGCGACCTCTTTGATATTGCAGGAAGTATATTCCGTACTTTTTTCCGATGCTCTTCACCGTAAGGCATACACTTTCTTCCGCCAACGCCTTGCGGTTTTGCCCTTGCCTTCTGTATAGTTGTTAACGTCATACTCATAACAGGGTTTTCTGACGGCTTCCAACAAGGGACTTTCATCCCATAAGTTTATGTCCATGCTAAGCAGGTTGCTGAAATCCTTCCCCGGCGGTGAGGGATTCTAAAAAGGAAAAGATATCCAAACGTATTCAACAAAGGATTTTTTCATAGACGATGAAAACATTTGAGTTGAAAAAGGGGCTTGATGTCCCGGTGACGGGCGAACCGCGGCAGATA
>JAUVCS010000179.1 GCA_030590745.1 Desulfuromusa sp. | reverse complement strand
CCCGCGGCACACGTCCAAAACCGTTACCGCTGCTCCCTTCCGGGCCTGACGGAGTTCACGGATGTCCGTTGCGCGGGACCCGGCTGTCACTTCTACCGGCAACGATGACCGGAATCTTATTGTCTATAATCCGTGTTCCGGGGACACGGAACAAGTACATTCCCCCGGAATACTCTTTTGACATCCCTCACTAATTACAAGGCTGATCAAAAATGTTCATATGCTAGGCACCTGATAGCTACAGAATAAGGCGTACCGCTAGGTACGTCGTTGATGTAGCTTGAAGGTAACGCCGCAGATGAGCGTTTTTCATCAGCCCTGGTGATGAAAATGGCGGAGAGGCGGGGATTCGAACCCCGGGTAGCGTTAACTACACCCGCTTTCCAGGCGAGCACCATCGGCCTCTCGGTCACCTCTCCGCGAACTGCGAACTTTACACCAACAGGTCAGAAACTGTAAAGTGCTTTTTCCATCTCTGCTTGTTGCAGACTTTAGCGACACATAAAGCCAATGATTTCTTCGATAAACTGTGAGCCATAGCGTTGTAACTTGGCTTGCCCTACCCCGTTAACCTGTAAAAATGCCTCTTGATCGGTCGGCAGAGTTGCTGCCATCTCTGCCAGGCTGGCATCACCAAATACAACATACGGTGGCACCCCATCACGATCGGCGATCTCTTTACGCAGAATCCGCAACTGGTTAAACAGTTCCTGATCATATTCTAGACCGACAATTTTCCGTTCCTGACGTTTTTTACGCCCCGCTTTAATCCGGGGTCTGGTAATCATCAGATCAGTTTCACTCCGTAACAACGGTCTGGCGGCTTCAGTCAGTTTCAGTACTGAATAATTTCCGATATCCTGCTCCAGATAGCCAAAATGGATCAATTGCCGCAACAAGTGACTCCAATGATCCTGATTCTGTTCCCGTCCGATCGCGTAAGTGGAGAGCTGATCATGGCGCAAATCAAAGATTCGCTGGGTCTTGGCACCGCGCAACACTTCAATGACGTGCCCAATACCGAACCTCTGGCCGACCCGGTAGACACAGGAAAGCGCCTTGCGCGCATCTTCACTGGCATCGTAGCGCTCGGGCGGATTGAGACAGATGTCACAATTACCACAATCTTTTTCGAGAGTTTCGCCAAAATAGCCCAACAATGCCCGGCGACGGCAGGTTCCTGATTCGGCAAAGGCGACCATCGCATTCAACTTGTGAATTTCGATCCGTTTTTGCTCAGGGTTTCCCCCTTTTTCAATCAAACCACGGCCGATAGCAATATCTCCATAACCGAATAGTAACAGCGCTTCTGCCGGCAAACCATCCCGTCCGGCTCGCCCCGTTTCCTGATAATAACTTTCCAGGTTCTTCGGCAGATCATAATGGACAACAAAGCGGACATTGGGTTTGTCAATTCCCATCCCGAAAGCAACTGTCGCTACAACAATCTGAATATCATCACGAATGAAATCTTCCTGCGTCTGCTTACGTTCTGCGGCTGATAATCCGGCATGGTAAGGGGCGGCTTTTAAACCATCCAGTTGCAACTTTCTGGCGACCTCATCAACCCGTTTACGGCTCAGACAATAGACAATCCCGGACTCATCACGTCGACTATCGAGAAATGCCGTAAGCTGTAAGTAAGGTTTCGCTTTATCAATGACCGTATAACGGATATTTGGACGGTCAAAGCTGGCAATCACCTGGTGAGCATTTTGCAACTTTAAATGATGGAGGATATCGAGGCGGGTCTGCTTTTCGGCTGTTGCTGTCAATGCAATCATCGGCACCGCAGGAAAATAGCTTCGCAGTTTCCCCAAGCCAGTATATTCAGGACGGAAATCGTGCCCCCACTGCGAAACACAATGAGCCTCATCGATGGCAAAGAGGGCGATTTCGAGCGAGCGTAAACGCTCAAGAAAATCGGCACTTAATAATCGCTCTGGAGCAACATAGAGCAAATCAAGTTGGCCAGCATGCAACTGTGACAGAACCTGACGAGTTTCCACCACCCCCAGCGAGGAGTTGTAGCTGGCTGCTCGCACTCCATTGGACTGCAGTGCATCAACCTGATCTTTCATCAGCGAAATCAAAGGGGAGACAACAATCGCAATGCCAGAGCGATGGAGCGCCGGAATTTGAAAACAGAGAGACTTTCCACCACCAGTCGGCATCAGAACAAAAGCGTCTTGCCCCTGAATTAAACCAGCAATAATCTCTTCCTGATAAGGTCGGAAAGATTGATAGCCAAAGACTTCATTCAGGGTTTTTAGTGGGGAGGTATTTTCTGGGGTATCTAACATTGATTATATCCTGAGCAATATCAATCTTCATCTCAACTTCGACAAATAGTCCCCTCTCCATGAGTGAGAGGGTCAGGATGAGGGGGTAGCGTTATAGTACAGTCCGAATTGCACATTTCAGAGTCCCCCCTCATCCGGCCTTCGGCCACCTTCTCCCTCATGGAGAAGGGTTTCTCCGCATAAGTCGTATTCATCTCTCCGACGCTTGAGCAGCTCTTGTGTCTGCAGATCTTCTACCACCAGTGAATCCGGATTGATACCGGTTGCATCAATCGCAATCCGGCCATTATCTTGGTAGATTCGCTGATTTTGCAGACAATTGACCGTACGCCACCAACCCATTGAAGCCGATCTTAAATCAATATCCTCATCAAGCAGTACCAGCAAACGGGAGTTACGCAGGGGACTTTTGTCCCAGAGTGAATATAGCAGCTCCTTATTATCGGCAGCTGACTGTGGCTTGACGGCTAATATGGCAACTCCATGGAAGATTGTTTCCAGCGGCATCTGTAAATCAGAAATTTGAGGATAATCGATCTTCAACATTTCCCGCAACAGGATTTCATTTGCCTTGCCCAGATAGATATTTTCACTTGGTGGCGGACCGACTACAGTCGTTGGGAAGATTGGTTGTGGTTGATGCCTGATTGCGGTGACCTGCATCACCGGGCAATCTGAGCGAGAAACATATTGGCCGGTATGGTTACCAAACGGCCCTTCGGTTACGGTATCACCCTGCAGGATATGCCCCTCTATAATAATCTCTGCATCTGCAGGAACCGGTAGTGTCTGGCTGAGGCCAGCGGTTAATTTCATGTCCGGGGTAAACAATGATCGACTGAAGTTGAACTCATCACAGCCACGCGGTAAAGGTGCTGCTGCGACCCAGAGTAATGCCGGGTCAGATCCAAGGATCAAACTGATTGGCAGGGCCTTTCCAGCTTTGGCTGCAATGGCAAGGTGTTCCGCAGCACCAGAACTCGGAGAAAAGTTAACTGCAAGACGGTCTGAATCAATTATCTGGGCGCGATAAAGACCTAAGTTTCTTAGACCGTTTTCCGGATGTTGCGTCAGTGTCATTGCCAGATTTAAGTAGCGCCCCCGTTCTTCT
>JAUVCS010000020.1 GCA_030590745.1 Desulfuromusa sp. | reverse complement strand
ATGTAAACGGCACCCCTCACGAACAACAGATTTGGCATGGAGTAAACAATTTTTGCCAACGATTACATCATCATAAATGACAACCCCTGGATAGAGAACCGTTCCGGCCCCCAACTTGACCCTCTCGCCAATAACGCAGCCAGGATAAACTGTCGCCGCTTCGTCCACTTCAGCAGTTTCGGCAACGAAAGCTCCCGCCATGATCCCCTTGACTGGTCGCTCAGCAACCTGCAGGAAAGTGAGAATTTTTGCAAAAGCCAGATATGGATTGTCACAGACAATCAGATTCATACTCCCGGGTGCTTTAACCCCGGGGGCTAGGATTACTGCTGATGCGTGACATTTTTCCAGTTTTCCCAGATATTTTGGGTTGGCAACAAAAGTGATATCTCCCGCTTGAGCCTGATCAATCGGAGCAACCTGAAGGATATTCAAATCAGGATCACCATCCAGTTTTCCACCAACCAAATCTGCTAATTTCTGTAAGTTTGCCATGATATAATCTTTGTATTAGAATGCCCAACCCAAGCTTAGCTGGTTGTTTTTATTTCTTTTTACTTTCGTCATATGCCTCAATGAGTTGAATAGTTAAGTCAATCATATTATCAGCAACGTAAATAAGACCTCCCTCACTTTTTTCAATAATCATTGTGTAATTACCATCCTTACCAAATTTCTGTAATATCACAGAAAGCTCTTTGAGAATTGCCTGAGTCCGCTTTTCATCTTCCTGCTGAAGTTGCCGCCGAGCATCATTCTGAAATTTTTGTAAATTTGCTACCTGAGTTTGATACTCTTTTATTTTCTCTGCCTTAGCAGTGTCGGAAAGAAGGGCACCCTGTTTTTCCAGCTCATTCTTCAACTTCAAGAATGTGTCTTGTTTTATTTTAAACTCTGTTTCATATTCTGTTGCCTGTGCAGCAATCGCACTCTTTGCCTGAGCACCAGCAACAGAGTCATTCAATGCTTTTTGTAGATTGACGTAAGCAATCTTTATTTCAGCAAAAGCAGGTGTTGCCAGCAAAAGGACAGCAAGCAGTACAATAATAATTTTCTTCATCTTTTTCTCCTGTAATATTATGTTATTAGAAAGCTTTTCCTATGGTAAATTCAAAGACTGAATCCTCTTCATAATCTCTTGGTGATAGATTATACCCCCACTCAAAGCGTAACGGACCCATCGGACTTCGCCAACGAATTCCAAACCCAACACTGTTACGCATGCTTGAAAAATAATTCTCATCTTCAGTCCAAACGTTGCCGGTATCGTAGAACAGAACCCCCTTTAATCCAAGACTTTTATAAATGGGGAACAAAAATTCAAAGTTAAAATATCCCATTTTAGTGCCACCAACATAATCACCATCTTCTCTCGGACCAACCTCCCGGTGCTCAAACCCCCGAATGGTACGAATTCCTCCCAGGAAAAACTTCTCGGTAATCGAGACATCATCACTGTTTGTTGATGTCACATGACCGATCTCACCATGAATAGAAAAAACTGTTCCCCCAAATGGCAACGGAAAGAAATGACGGTGATCAGCAATTGACTTAAGAAAGTGTTCCGTGCCGCCCAACCCAGCATATTCCGTACTTAGCTTAGTGACCCCTCCTCGACTCGGATCCTCATAAAAGTCGGTACTATTACGAATTATCTGAGTCATTAAAGATGATAGAGTTGAAGTCCCTGCTTCTTCCTGAATTGTATCAGTGAGGTCTCTACTAATATCAGAGACCTCCTGCTCTTCATATCGATAGGTCAGATAGAGTTTTGATTTCCTGCCGATGGGGTGACCGGCCCGTATTGTTCCACCAATCCGGTCTTCGTCATAGTCACTATATTCTCTTTCATCATTGTAAAGTGTCCCCCCCAGTGTCCAATCAGTATCAAGAAAGTGTGGGTCAGTGAGCCCCAGGGAGTAGGTGGTACTCTTGGAACCAACAGCACCACTGAGAGAAAGCCGCAACCCGTAACCAAAAAGATTCTCCTGAGAAATTGATCCCTGAGCCATAACACTATCAACCGAAGAGTAACCCAAACCGATTGAGAAGGTTCCGGTTGGACGCTCGGTCACGGCAACTCCGAGGATTGTTTTTGCCTCATCGGAACCAGGCTTATTGGTCACCGTCACATCATCAAAAAAGCCGAGATTACGAATCCGTCGTTTTGCCTCCTTAACCCCTCGTGAACGAGAAAGGTCCCCCTCGAGGATCGGTATTTCTCTACGAATAACCTTATCACGAGTTTTTGTATTACCGGTAATTTCGATCCGTTCAACAAAAACCCGAGGACCCTGCTCGACTTCCAGATTCAAATCGATCAACTGTTGATTTTTAACTCTGGCAGTTAGTGGTGTTACATTTGCGTATGCATAACCATTATCTGCATAAATATCTGTCAACCTCAGAATGGTGTCACGCAACTCTGCTGTACTAAAAATATCTCCAGGTTTTAATCTTACTAACCGCAACATTTTTTCCTGCGAATGCATCAGGTCACCGGAAACCATTACTTTTCCAACCCTGTATTGGATCCCCGGATCTATCTCTATAACTACTTCCAGATACTTATTATCATCTATCAGTGTAACCTGGGGCTGTCTCACTTTGACATATTGATACCCTTCATCATGATAAGCCGCCTTGATCCTCTCAACATCGAGAAGCATCGCATCCTTATTATAAATTCCCCTGTCAGTCATCCAGGACAGAAACCAGCGCTCTTTGGTCTCCATTTTATCGATCAATTCATCCTTATCAAAAGCGGTATTACCAATAAATGAGATGTCCTGGATCAGAACCTTCTTCCCTTCAACAACCTCAAAAATCAGTGTCGCCTCATTTTTATCATCAACTTGTAAGTCTGGTTTTATCTTTGCGGCATAATAACCATCTTCAATGTAAAGATTCTTGATCTGCAGAACACTCGCCTCAATTTTAGACCGGTTATAAATGGAAGGTGTTCTCATCGTTAAGAGGGGACGTAGCTTCTCTTCCTTTAATTTGTCATTTCCGGAAAACTCGATTTTACGAATCAAAGGGAGTTCATGGACAACAAAGGTAAGAATCTTAGCCCCCTGTACCTCAGTCATTTCTGCAGAAATATCGTCGAAATATCCTAATTTAAAGATATTCTGCATCGCCCGATCGATATCTTCTGGTGAGACAAGATCCCCGGGCTCAATCGATATTTCTGCCAACACCACAGAGTTTTCAACCCGGATAACCCCCTCGATCTGAACATCTGACACTCTAAGATCCTGCGCAACAGCCAACACCGCAAGACTCAACAAAAAAAGTGTCAATAATACTTTTTTCAACATCAATGACCCTCTGGATAAAACATTAAAACAAAGCGGTGATTATAGAAAATCACGTTGAGAACTTCAATTCAATTCATCCCCGGCAACAACACCATCTTCGATCCGCAACGTTCGATCGAGGCTATTTGCTAACGAAATATTATGGGTGACAATAACCATCGTCAAACCCCGCGCCTGGTGCATCCGGTTCAGCAATTGCATGATTTCATCAGAAATTCGGCTATCCAGATTTCCCGTCGGTTCGTCTGCCAATAATAATCGTGGTTCACAAATCAGCGCACGGGCAATAGCAACACGCTGCTGTTCGCCTCCCGACAGGGCTCCGGGTTTATGAGTCAGACGTTTCTCAAGACCCACTTCGGTTAAGATTTCAGTCGCTTTTTGAACTGCAGTGGAACGCGCGATACCACCTATCAGCAGGGGCATCATAACGTTTTCCAAAGCGGTAAATTCAGGCAGCAATTGATGAAACTGAAAAACAAAACCAACCGTGCGGTTACGAAAAGCATCAAGGTCGGCACCTTTCAATGCAAACAAGCTATTCCCTTCAAACAAGACTTCACCGGTCGTCGGGTGGTCTAACCCTCCAAGAATGTGCATCAGAGTGGTTTTTCCAGCCCCGGAGGTCCCGACAACAGCAACCCGTTCACCGGCGCAGATTTTCAAATCAACCCCACGCAGAACGTCAATAACTCCACCGGGAGTCGTAAAACTTTTACCCAGCGAAGAGACTTCAATAAGTGCGGGTTTATTCATAGCGGAGAGCCTCGGTCGGGTCCATACGTGAAGCGCGCCAGGCGGGATAGATTGTCGCCAGCAAACAGATACTCATCGCCATCACCACGACCACCACAACATCACTGATCACAACTTCCGAAGGGAAATGCGCCATTCCATAAACCGCTTGATCAAAGATCTGGATACTGAAAGTACGTTCAATAAATTTGATTGTGACATCAGCATAAGTCGCCAGGAAAACTCCCAAAGCGGTTCCCAGCCCCGTTCCTACAGTGCCAATAATAAAACCTTCCAGCATAAATATTTTCATAATACTCCGGGCATTGGCACCCATCGCCCGGAGGATAGCAATATCACGATTTTTTTCCATCACCACCATAATCAAGGTTGTCGCAATATTGAATGCCGCAACCAGAACAATAATACCGAGGATAATAAACAGGCCTAACTTTTCCAGCTTAAGAGCCGATAGAAAAGAGCCATAAATACTTTGCCATGGTCGAATGACAGTGGGAAAAGCAAACTTGGCAGACAAAGAAGCTGCAACCTGGGGAGCTCGTTCGTAACGATCAACTTCAAGCTCAATCCCACTGACAATCCCTTCTGAATCAAAAAAGTGCTGCGCAACAGCTAAAGGGATATAGGCATAAAAACTATCAACCAGACTGCTCTGTTTTTCAAAAATGCCCACCACCTGAAATGGTTTCATTTTCGGGATCATGCCGAAGGGGGTCATGGTAAATAGTGGTGGGATAACGTTGATCGAGTCGCCGACAGCAACACCGAGGCTGCTTGCAGTATCAAGACCGATAATAATTCCGGGGCGCTCAGCATTGTTATTGAAAAAAACCTCGGTGACAGATTGACCATCCCGAGTCAATAGTGGTTGGAAAAATATTTTGTGCTCTGCCTCAACCCCCTTGACGCTGACCGCCGAGACATTCCCCCGGGATAGTAGCATCGCCTCTTTAGAGACAAAGGGAGATGCGGAAAGAACATGTGGGGTCTGCTCTGCTGCTTTCACCAAGGTCTGAGGATTATCAATTCCCTCTTCAAAACTTTGAATCAACACATGGGGAACATTGCCAAGAATCTGGTCACGCACCCCATCGGTAAAACCAGTCATCACTGCCAGAACCAGAATCAGCGCCGCCACTCCAAGGGTCACCCCGGCAATGGAGATAAAAGAGATAACTGAGATAAAGGTCTGCTTCCGCTTGGCACGCAGATAGCGGAGACCGATGAACCATTCGTAAGACATTATTATCCGTTGTAACTGGAAAAAATCAGCCGATTTCAGGGCGTAATTGTGGGAACAGAATCACATCACGAATTGAAGCAGAATTGGTTAACAACATCACCAGGCGGTCGATACCGATCCCCTCTCCTGCGGTGGGTGGCAACCCGTATTCCAAGGCTCGGATGTAATCTTCATCCATCCCATGAGCCTCTTCGTCCCCGGCCGCTTTTTCTTCAAGTTGTTGAAGAAAACGTTCTTTTTGATCGATCGGGTTATTCAATTCAGAAAACGCATTAGCCAACTCACGACCAACTATAAACAGTTCAAACCGATCAACAACATCAGGATTCAGGTCATTTTTACGTGACAACGGTGAAATCTCGGTTGGGTATTCGGTAATGAAGGTGGGCTGCCAGAGATTTGGTTCCACCACTTCATCAAAAATTTCTGCCAACAATTTACCGTGACCAATCCGCTCATCCAACTCCAGTCCGAGCGACTGAGCATAGGCAAAAGATTGATCCTGATCTTCGAGAACCGTCATCTCAATACTGCCATACTTGACAATTGATTCCTTTAAAGTCAAACGATCCCACGGCGGGGTCAGATCAACCTCTTTTTCTCCATAGGGGATAATCAAGCCGCCGCAAACTGCAGTTGCAACATGACAAATAAGCTTTTCAGTGAAATTCATCAAATCGTCATAGGTTGCATAGGCACGATAGAATTCCATCATCGTAAATTCAGGGTTATGCTGAATTGAAATACCTTCATTACGAAAATTGCGATTGATCTCAAACACCCGGTCAAAGCCACCGACAACCAATCGCTTCAAGTAAAGCTCCGGTGCAATCCGCAAGAACAGATCCATCTTGAGGGTATTATGGTGAGTCACAAAAGGTTTAGCGGTTGCACCACCGGCAACTTGGTGCATCATCGGGGTTTCAACTTCCAGATAATCATCAGCAAGCATGTACTCACGGATCAGATTGACAATCCGACTACGCTTGCGAAATACTTCTCGAACGTCAGGGTTGACAATCAGATCGAGATAGCGCTGCCGGTATCGGGTTTCCACATCGGTCAAACCGTGCCACTTTTCCGGTAACGGCAGAAGTGACTTGGTCAACAGCCGAATTTCAGCAGCCCGAACCGAGAGTTCATCAGTTTTAGTTCGGAAGGGTGAGCCGAAAACTCCAATAATATCACCAATATCAAACTTTTTAAATTGCTCAAAAGCCGCCTCCCCCACCTGATTACGGGCGACGTAGATCTGCAACCGGCCACTGCCATCCTGCAATTGCAAAAATGCCGCTTTACCAAAATCACGGCGGGCCATAATTCGGCCACCGACCCGATAGGTGATCTCTGTCCCCTCAAGCTTCAACTTATCGTCAGCAGCATGGGCATCAAGGACCTGCTGAGCAGTATGTTTAACCACAAAATCATTGGCAAAAGGGTTAATGCCATCAGTTTGATAGCTCTCAACTTTGGCACGCCGCTGTTGCAATAATTCGTTAAGTTCTTCCATGGTTTTCAATCCTTTATCGCATTATTTGGAGTCGCACGATACCCTCAGAACCGTCTTTCGTCAAGGCAGAAAGCCCCTCCTAACGTTACAGAACACCAATGCAAATTTATCCAGAAAAAACTACCGTAAAATAACATTTAAACAATCTTGAAAAGTTACATTTATAATTTTTCAAAGTCTGTCAGAGCTGAACGAAATTCAGCTGGAATACGGCAAAGTTTACCCGTATTATAGTTGAAGCAAAGCACTGGAGTTTCACCCTCTGCCGTCAACTCAGTAGCACGCTCAATCCGATACTCCATGACCCAACCGGAGCGTTTTAAATCACACGATCTGACCCCAATTTGCAATTCGTCACCAAGAAACATTTCCTGCCGAAAAAAAACATGGGCTGCAGCCATAATGAGTCCGCAACCACCAAGATCCATTTCAGAATAGGGGCCAAGGTTCGCGAGATAAGAGATCCGGGCATCCTGAAAAAAATTCAATACAGCAGAATTAGCAACATGACCACCATAATTGATATCAGCAACCCCAACGCGATAAGAAAACTCAAAAGAAAATCCGTCCATTATAAAGGTCTCCATCAGAGTTGGCATCTCGGGCAGAAAAATGTTGAGCGCTGCCCCAAACGTTGGCTGTGGACAGGTTGACCACAGGTCAGACAAGGGTCACCACCGCGACCATAAACCTGCAGTTGTTGAGCAAAATAGCCGGGTTTGCCATCCGCCTGATTGAAGTCATTGATCGTTGTGCCGCCAGCACCAATCGCCTGGAGCAGAATTTCTTTGATTGTACGTACCAAGATTTCATACCGCTTAAGAGCAACTCTTCCCGCCCCTCGATCAGGCCGGATACCGGCACGAAACAGGGACTCACTCGCATAGATATTCCCCACCCCGACAACCGTCTTCTGCTCCATAATGAATTGTTTAACCGTCAGTTTTCTCCCTCTGGAAAGAGCGTGAAGGTATCTCCCGCTAAAAGCATCAGTCAGGGGTTCTGGGCCAAGGTGACAGAGTAGCTTGTGGCTGTATGGATCAGAATTGGTATAAATAAATGCACCAAATTTGCGAGGATCGGTCAAGCGCAGACACTGTCCATCGGTAAAAATCAGATCGACATGATCATGTTTCTGTTCCGTTGTGCCTGCAGGAACAATCCTTAAACTACCCGACATCCCCAAATGCAGAATGATCGTTCCCTGATCACAACATAACAGGAGATATTTTGCCCGACGCTCAACCTTAGATATTTTTTGTCCAGGCAGAAGGTGGCAAAGGGCAGGATCAAGTGACCAGCGCAATTTAGCGGTTCTGAACACACATTCAAGGATGGTTCGATCAGTCACATGCGGGGCAATTCCGCGGAGGGTCGTTTCAACTTCAGGTAATTCAGGCATAAATTTAGGAGACCGTCAGTCTTTGCAAGAATCTACTACGATCCGCAAAGTCCGACGGACTCCTAGAAACGGATCTTCTGTGACGCATTATTAAAATGGCAAAAGTCGATTTGACTTGGAGGGCCAGGGTAGTCATCTGTTCCCAACTTCTGCGCTGAATGGTAAAGCCAGCCATTATCGGTTTCAATCAGCAAGGCAAGTTCGTAAAAAAACTGAGCTCCGGCTTCAGTCGCTATCTCCATCACCAGAAGTACTTCCAGTTGAAATTCAGCAACCGGTCGCTGTTTTAGGCAGTGCCAATTTTTAATTTCAATCTCACTTAGCTGTTGCCGGGCAAAACGGACATAAGTGCTACGACTGCTGAATTGCTGCAGAAACGGTGCATCAGGGTGATAACTGTCATAAACCGCAGCATAGTCACCAGCACCGAGAGAGGAGAATCGCTGCTCTAAAAGTTGCTGGACCGTCACTCTTTCAACCTTGGATCAAGAGCGTCACGAACCCCTTCTCCGAGAAGGTTGTAGCCCAGAACAGTGATTAAAATTGCCAGTCCGGGAATTACCGACAACCACCAGGCACTGCCGAGGGTCTGCTTGCCGATAATCAACATATTTCCCCACGATGGGGTTGGCGGCTGCACCCCGATACCAAGAAATGACAGAGCACTTTCGGTCAGAATTGCTCCTGCAACACCAAGTGTCGCAGAGACCAGAACCGGAGACATGGCATTGGGGAGAATATGGCGAAAAATAAGTCTCAGATCAGAAGCTCCAAGAGCCTGTGCGGCCAGAACAAAATCACGCTGCCGCAAGCTGAGAAACTCTGCACGAATCAAGCGTGCCACCCCCATCCAGCTGGTCAACCCGATCACAATCATGATATTCCAGATTGAAGGATCAAGAAATGCAATCACTGCCAGAATTAAAAAGAAAGTTGGAAAGCACAGCATAATATCAACAAAACGCATCACCAATGCGTCGACCCAACTTCCATAGTAGCCAGCTAAGGCGCCAAGAATAATCCCAATGACCGTTGAAATTCCGACGGCAACAAATCCAACCAGCAGTGAAATCCTCGCACCGTAAAGCATCCGGACAAACACCTCTCGACCCAAGTCATCGGTTCCAAAAGGGTGCGCCAGACTTGGCGGCAACAGACTCTGGCTAACATCAATGGCCGCCGGATCCGCACTGCTGAATGAAGCAGCGGCTGCCATCAGAAACATAACCAGAACAATCAAGCCACCAACCAGAGCCATACGGTTATGGCGTAATCGCTGCCAAACCACATCAAGAAGGAAAACACGTCGGGATCGGGACATCATCAGTTAAACTTTACCCGTTCGATATCAAGTACGCTTATGACCCCTTTTTCTTTCAGTAGTTCAAGCAAGCGATCAAGGCGTGGGTCTTCGACGGGGGTATTACTGAAATCGATGGTACCATAATCAATAAGGCTATCTTCAATCTCAGGTTCGGGTGAATTGGGTGTATTAGTTAGCTCTATGGGGCTGTTATTTTTTATTGCCTGTTCAATCTCATCTTCAACAGCTAGTAC
>JAUVCS010000120.1 GCA_030590745.1 Desulfuromusa sp. | reverse complement strand
AAGGGGTTGTCCGTGAGCCTTCAGCATTAGCAATAACAACCGGCTCGCCCCCTTCCATAATGGCAACACAAGAGTTTGTTGTCCCAAGATCTATTCCTATAACCTTACCCATAATTTTATATCCTCCTTAGAGAGTTTGTCAGAGTTATTTTTCGTCTGTTTCTTCTGTTGTATCTATATCTTTAGGCTCTGCTGCGATCGGCGCTTTTGCCAACATAACAAAAGCCGGGCGCAGTAACCGTTTATTGAGCTGATAACCTTTTTGCATCTGTTGAACGATAGTATTAACCGGATAATCTCCCGATTCCATCTGCCCCATCGCTTGATGGTACGCTGGATCGAATGGTTGACCGACTGCGTCTACCGGTTCCACTCCAAATTTACTCAGCAATTGACCGAACTGAGTCAGTGTCATCTGCACTCCCTCAAACAGGCCCTCATCGCTTTGAGCCTGTTCTGCATGTTCAACTGCACGCTCCAAGTTGTCGATGACGGGCAAGATTTCGCGGAGAATGCTTTCATTGGCATACTTGGCCAAATCTTCCTTATCTCTTTGAGTCCGCTTGCGTAAGTTTTCCATGTCAGCCAGGGTTCTCAGGTACTGCTCCTGATGGACTTTTATCTCATCCAGAGCCTGAGCTAACTTTTCCTGTAACACCGTAGTTTCATCTTCATTGACGACAACTTCAGCTTCAACAGCAACTGGAGTTTCAGGTTCATTGTCTAAATCCACGTTTTTTTCTGTCACCCTCTTATGCTCCTTATTTGTCTCAATTCTGCCCTATTTCCCGATCCAGAACCCGACTCAATAACTGGGCGGTAAAATCAACGATCGGGACAACTTGTGAATAATTCATCCGAATTGGGCCAACGACACCAAGGGTGCCAATCGCCCCTTTTTGATTGGAAAAATTCGATGTAATCAGACTGCAACCTTCCAGATCAATCTGATTACTGTCACTGCCGATAAATATCTGTACCCCCCGCGCAGAGTGGCCGCGGTCTAACAGTTCAATAAGAAGTTTTTTACTTTCAAAAGCCTGAACTAACCGCTTCATTTGTTCTGGTGTAGAAAATTCTGGTTGTCCTAGCATCAGGGATGCGCCGGAAACATAAACCTGATCTTCAATTTCATCCTGCAATGCGGCACAGGAAAGATTTAAAGCCTGCTTTTTCAATTTATCATAGTGAATACGATCTTCCTTTAACTCTTGATTTAACTTTGCCCGAACCTCATGAATGGAGAGACCGTTCAATTCACTATTCAGATAATTACTGATCTGTTCAAGGTCACTGACAGTGAGGGTAGGGTCAGCCTCAATCACCTTATTTTGTACCAGCCCGGTTTCTGAGACATAGATCATCAGTAACCGACCCCGCGACAAGCGGATAAATTCGATCTGACGGAAAACGGTCGAGATAAATTTAGGTGCCATCACCAAGCCTGTATATTGTGAAAGGCTGGAGAGAACCCTGCCAACTTCCTGCATAATATCTTCCATCCGCATATTCTGGAAGCGGTAGCTATTGCGCAGGTTTTGTTTTTCATTGCTGTTGAGATCGCGAACTTCGAGCAGGGTATCGATATAGTACTGAAAACCTTTCCCGGTCGGAATACGGCCTGCTGACGTATGTGGAGAACAGAGCAGTCCCATCTCTTCCAGGTCTGCCATCACATTACGTACCGATGCGGGAGACAGGTTGAAATTATGTTTTCGGCTGATAGCACGACTGCCAACCGGTTCGGCAGAAGAGATATAGTCTTCGACTATCGCCTCAAGAATGTTTTGGCTGCGTTCGTTTAATGAGTCAGCCATACGGGGGTCACTCCAGTAAGCTTGCAACGGGCTTCTATTTGCCTATCTCCGTTATTAGCACTCATCAGAGGTGAGTGCTAATAACGGAGATTATCAACACCATCTCCCTTTGTCAAGACTTATGGCAAGGGAGGAACGATGTAACTCGTGATTTATCCATTGCTTGTGGGCAAAGCTCTATAGGAAATGACTAATCAGATGATCGTAGAGAAGCCAACCTTTTACGTTGAAGCTGTAACGGTCGGAAGTCGGAGAAGATATCAGATATTGCGCGATTTCATCAAGTTCACTGGAAAAAACTTGTCGGAAAGAGAGGTTAAATCGTTTTTCAAATTTCACCGGATCAATGCCATCACTGGTGCGTAAGGCGAGATAAACAAACTCCTTCATGGCATCCGTCAGGTCATAAGTTTCCAGAAGTTCGGCAGGGTTCTCTCCCTGTAATAAAGATTTATTATAGCTCTGTAAATTTGCAGGGATGTGCCATCGTTCACCCCACCCGTTGTTCACAAAACTGTGGGCACCAGCCCCAATTGCCAAGCAACCTTCCCGTTGCCAATAAACCTGATTGTGAAGGCAACGTTTCTCCGGGAGAGAAAAATTCGATATTTCATAATGTTCAAACCCTGCAACTCTCAGTTTTTCATGCAACAACTGATATTGATCCGCATACAGGTTTTCACTGCACGGGGTGATTGTTCCTGATTGCAACCAAGTATAAAAATTCGTACCCTCTTCAAAAGTAAGGCCATAGAGGGAGATATGTTCCGGGTGAAAATTCAGTAGGGCAAAGATTTCCTCTTCCAGTGCTGACAGATCCTGATTGGGGAGGGCAAAGATCAGGTCAAGGCTGAGATTGTCAAATCCAGCGCTGCGAGCAGCATCAATGCATTTACCTGCTTGGCTGACGCTATGAATTCTGCCAAGCAGTTGCAGATTTTTATCTTTGAGTGATTGAATCCCAAGGGAAAGACGATTGATGCCAGCCTGCCTGTATCCTTGCAATTGTTCAAGATTCACCGTTCCAGGATTGGCTTCCAGGGTAATTTCTGCATCCGTCTCTATGCCGAAGCTGCTGTGGATACTATGGAGAATTTTTTCTATCTGCTTTGTGGAGAGGAGAGATGGGGTTCCCCCACCAAAAAAAATAGTTTCGAATGGTCGAGGGGATGATGTTTTGTCCTGCAGAATCTTAATGTTGAGAGTTAGTAACTCAACATATTCATCAATTTGTGGTTGAGAGCCGACCTGAGAATAAAAATCGCAATAAGGACATTTACTGGTACAAAACGGAATATGTATGTAGAGGGAACTCATGAATCAATACCCTCGCCGCATTGCAGAACAAACCTGGTCTTTATGAGGGGGGAGATAACTTGCGGGTCTTTTTCTCAAAATCGGCCACCATCTGCTGACATTTTTCGATATCGTCACCGGTACAGACCGCCGCAATCGAAATGTCACCATCGCCGGCAGCAATCGGGCAATTATCATCCTGTCCACAGAAACATTGGATATCGAGTAATTTGGCTTCATTGCTGCTGCAGCTGCCAGATATCCCTTTACGACCAAAGAGAATACCGATCGATAACCCGGTAAAGGCGAGCAGAAAGATAATTAAGGTGGGAAGCAGCAGTTCCATGGCTAATCCTCTTCTGATTTAAGATACGGTTCAAAGGCCATACTGTGTTTTTCAACAAAATGATCGCCCTGTTTTACTAACATAAAAATTGCGAGCCGATGTTGTCTGGCAAATTCTAACCCTTTATCGGGACCCATGACCATGATTGCAGTGGCTAACGCGTCTGCACGCATACATGATCTATCAATAACTGTAACAGATGCCAGCCGATGTTTTATCGGGTAACCGGTCGTGGGATCAATAGTATGAGAATAGCGGGCATTCTCATGTTCAAAATAATTACGGTAATCACCAGATGTCGCCATAGCTACATCTGGAAGGTGTAGCTTCTTGCTGATGCTACGTTGTCCCGCTATCGGACTTTCAATCCCAATGACCCAGGGTTGCTGCTGTTGTTTGTGCCCATGAGTAATAATTTCGCCACCAATCTCCACCATAAAGTTGTTGATCCGGTTATCTAGCAATAATTGAGCGATGGCATCAACCGCATACCCTTTAGCGATAGCTGACAGATCAAGGTAGACGGTGTTGCTGCTTTTGCGCAATGCAGCTGGTGCTTGGCGTAACTCCAGTTTATGATATCCAACTTGAGACTGCAAGGCCTGGATGGCGTCAGCATCCGGGATTGCATCGATATTGATAGTTGGTCCGAAACCCCACAGATTGACCAGTTTTCCAATAGTGATATCGAAAGCACCATCGCTCAGTTGACTGATCTGCTGAGCCGTACTGATAACTGTCATGGTTTCAGCCGAGATAGGCAGCCAACTTTCACCTGAATGCCGATTGAAGCTGGAAACTTCTGAATCTTCTTTATAGGTGGACATCTTATTATCAATGCCAGCAAGGCGGGAACTGATCTGCTCTTTAAGCGATGGGAGATTTATTCTTTGTCCTGTAGTTGGCACCAGCTTGATATGATAACTGGTGCCCATGGTCATTCCGCTGATGGATAGCAGCTGATCTTGGGTTGTTTTATGCTGGTTCAGGTAGATTACGCCCCCTGTTGTCGCCAGTAAAACAATGATGATTAAAATCAGCCGTTTCATTATTTCTCCAAAAAAAAGCCGCATCAATTGATGCGGCTTTATCATCCTGTTGGCAGGACAAATTTACATTCCATCTATCT
>JAUVCS010000240.1 GCA_030590745.1 Desulfuromusa sp. | reverse complement strand
CCGAATGTTTTGGCACATCGATATCGGCCGTCAGCGCACTGCCCCCCATTTTTCGGAGATCAATATCGATCACCATATGCTCTTTAGCCCCGATCAACGGAGCATACTCACGGGCTTTTTCCAACTCGATCGTATGCCGCTGACCATAAGCAAAACTGAGGGCATACGCCTCAAACCCCTGGTCGCGAGCAATCGCCATGCAGGTTGTGGAATCAAGGCCACCACTATAAAGTACTACCGCTTTTTCCATTGTAAATCCTCGTTACTGTTCTCGAACTTCGGCAGGGAGCATAGGCTGATCTCCAACGGTGGTCAAGCCTTCGCCAAGGCTTTTATGAACCATTCTCCAGACAATGAACCTTCAACAGATTTGTTGTCCCCGCGGCAGAAAGTGGACTGCCCATGGTAATGACGACAATATCACCATGCTGCAACAGCCCACGCGTGAGAACTGCGGCATCAACCGAAAGAATTTGTGCCTCGGTATCTCCCTTAATATCAACTCGCAATGAATTTATTCCGCCGTATAAGGCTAGATGACGCCGTACCTGTTGATCTGGAGTCACCGCAAAGATTGGTAGAGCAGGGCGATATTTAGCAATCAGAGTTGCAGCGCTCCCGGTCTGGGTGAAAGCAAGGATAGCTGCAGCACCAACACTTTCTGCTACCTGGCAGGCGGCTTCGCCAATGGCATCAGAAAGACTCTGTTGTATAGACTCTCCCCCAACAGCATTCTGACAGCAAACTCCAAATAAAGGATCATTTTCAATATCCCGGGCGATACGGTCCATGACCTGAACTGCAGCAGCCGGATATGAACCGGCTGCGGTTTCACCGGAAAGCATCACCGCATCAGTTCCATCGAGAATGGCATTGGCAACATCGGAAGTTTCCGCACGTGTCGGCCGTGGATGAGCAATCATACTTTCTAACATCTGGGTGGCAGTGATCACCGGTTTTCCCTGCTGGTTACATTCACGGATAATTCGCTTCTGAATCAATGGTACCTGCTCGGAGGGAACTTCCACCCCCAGATCACCGCGTGCAACCATCACCCCATCGGTCACCGCCAGTATGGCAGAAAAATTATCCACCGCTTCCGGCTTTTCAATTTTAGCAATCACCTTGATCGGTGAATTATGTTCCCTTAGAATTTGTTGCAAACGACTGACTTCTGCAGCGGTTCGAACAAAAGAGAGAGCAATCCAATCCAGTTCGTGGGCAATGGCAAATTCCAGATCGGTAAAATCCTTCTCGGTCATGGTCGGAGCAGAAACATTGACCCCCGGCAGGTTGATCCCTTTGCGGTCCTTCAGCTCTCCACCCACCTTGACCAGGCAATGAACCTGTTCAGCATCCACCTGCAGAACTTCCAGTTCCAACCGTCCATCATCAAGGAGAATCTGATCGCCGGGGACAACATCTCCGGGTAGCGACTGGTAAGTGGTTGGAATCAAGCCGTCAGCCCCTTCGATATCAGCGGTTGTAATGATCACCTCACCCCCGGCAACAAGCTCCTGACTGCCACCATGCATCAACCCGGTGCGAATTTTTGGACCCTGCAAATCACCAATGATGGATACGGCTTTTTTATGTTTATCAGAAAGTTCCCTGATCTGGTCAATCCAGTCCCTTTTCTGTTCCAGATCCCCGTGGGAAAAATTCAACCTGAAAACATCCACACCCGCTTTTAGCAAGTTTTCCAATTGCTCTTTCTCAGCACAAGCCGGGCCAACTGTGGCAACAATTTTTGTACGACGATACATTAAACTCCTCCATATTCCAGTTTTCAGCTTTCGACAAGCAGTTGCTCCTCTATTCACTGCATGTTATAAAGTCTACTCCTT
Source organism: Desulfuromusa sp. (assembly GCA_030590745.1). Classification (GTDB taxonomy): domain Bacteria; phylum Desulfobacterota; class Desulfuromonadia; order Desulfuromonadales; family Geopsychrobacteraceae; genus Desulfuromusa. Next base: position 839 of record JAUVCS010000240.1, on the reverse strand, counting down.
TTATCAGCATTTGAGTACTTAAACCATAATTACCAACTTACTCTTTATTTAATAAAAAAATCGGAACTATGAACCGTTACCTGAAATATGCTCTTTTCTGTCTGTTTGGCTTGCCACTCCTTGGAGCAGCACTGCTGATCGGCGCTTATTTTTTTGTTTCAACAACCCTGCCCAAAGTTGAAACCCTCTCTGACTATAATCCCCCTCTGATTACCCGAATCTATGCCGATGATGGTTCCATCATCGCCGAGTATTCCCGTGAGAGGAGGATTTTAGTCCCCTTTGAGAAAATCCCTAAAACTTTGGTACAGGCCTTTGTTGCCGCGGAAGATGCCAGTTTTTTTAAACATCAGGGGATTGATTTTATCTCCATTTTCCGTGCCGCACTGAAAAACGTGAAGGCCGGGGGGATCGCCCAGGGTGGCAGTACCATTACCCAACAGGTGGCAAAAAAACTGCTGTTAACCTCTGAACGGACCTTCACCCGAAAATTTAAAGAGGCCATTCTCGCATGGCGGATGGAGAAAGCTCTAACCAAGCAGGAGATACTCTATCTTTACTTGAATCAGATTTACCTCGGTCATCGCGCTTTTGGTGTTGAAGCGGCGTCTGAAAACTATTTTGATAAAAATGTTGAAGAGTTGACGCTGGCAGAATCGGCTATTCTGGCGGGGCTTCCCCAGGCTCCCAGTCGCTATTCGCCTTATCGTCATTACCAGCGTGCGATGGATCGGCAGAAATATGTACTCGGGCGGATGGTCAAAGAAGGATATATCACCCCGGAGGAATATACTCAGGCGGCTGAAGAAGAGGTTGCCATTAAGCCACGCTTGAACAAT
>JAUVCS010000117.1 GCA_030590745.1 Desulfuromusa sp. | reverse complement strand
AGACCGTGACTTCATGGAGCGATTGCGTAAAGTCGGTTTTTCAGTAAAACAGGTTCGGGTTCGGGCTGCCGGTAAAAAGGGGGATCTGCATGCTATCTGGCTGGCTCAACGTGAATAGTGATCTATTCTCCCGCTTTTTCACCTGCTTAATTTTCCTTTAAAACCAGAAATTTGCCACTAAAAACATTTCATCATCCTGAAGATGCAAAAAATAACCAAATCGGTTATGATTATCCCAACACGAAAGGAACAGGGATTTTCATGACTTTTTTATCGACATATTCAGCCGTAAACTATTTCACTATACTTCTGGGTTTCGCAATGCTGATTCCGATCAATGCCGCAGCAGAGCAGACCAACCGTCTCATTCATGAGCAGAGTCCCTATCTGCTGCAACATGCCCATAATCCTGTGGACTGGTTTCCCTGGGGGGCTGAGGCTTTCAGCAAGGCAGAGGACGAGGGGAAACTTATTTTCCTCTCCATCGGTTATTCAACCTGCCATTGGTGCCATGTGATGGAGGATGAAAGTTTTACCAATGATGAGGTTGCTGCAGAGCTGAAGAAAAATTATATTGCGATTAAAGTTGACCGGGAAGAACGACCTGATATTGACCAGTTCTATATGCAGGTTGGAATTGAGCTGAGTGGTAGTGGTGGATGGCCGCTGACGATCATTATGACACCAGAGAAAATCCCGATTTTTGCCGGGACTTATTTCCCCCCCGAACGACGCTTCAATCGACCGGGCTTGCTAGAGATCCTCCCCGAAATTGCAACAGCCTGGCAGAAAGACCCCGCAGCGTTATTGCAGGGGGGTAAAGCGGTCATTAATCTATTACAGCAGCGACAAAATACTTCTGCAACCGGCAAAAACCTGACGATTGTCCAATTGCAGCAGGCCGAAAGAATGTTGCAGCAGAATTTTGAGCCGATTCATGGTGGCTTTGGTGAAGCCCCGAAATTTCCCCAACCCCATATCCTGAGCTTTCTCCTGCTGAGATACTATCGTACTGCCAATCCTGAGTTATTACAGATGGTTGAAAAAACTCTACAGGAGATGCGTGAAGGGGGTATCTATGACCAGATTGGCTTCGGTTTTCACCGTTATTCAACCGATACTGAGTGGCTGGTACCCCATTTTGAAAAAATGCTTTACGATCAGGCTGGATTGGCCCGAGTCTACCTTGAGGCTTTTCAGTTAACCGGAAAAACTGAATATAAAACTACAGCAGAGGAAATATTCAACTACGTGCTCTACCGTCTGCGCGATCCAAAGGGGGGATTTTATAGTGCAGAAGATGCCGATTCTAACGGTGTTGAAGGGGAGTTCTATGTCTGGCAGGAGCAGGAGATTATCGACCTGTTGGGCGAGGAGCGGGGTAAGCGGTTTGCCCGGATATTCAATGCTCTACCCACCGGCAACTTCTCTGCTTATATTCCGGATGAACCTGCCGGAACCAATATTCTCCACCGGGGAAAATCGCTGGACGAATGGGCTGAAATAGTCGATCTGCCGCTGGCTGAATTACAGCAACAACTGGAAGAGGATCGGCAGCGACTGTTCACTGCCCGCGAACAGCGGGTTCATCCATTTCTGGATGATAAAGTGATCACCGCCTGGAACGGTCAGATGATTTCTTCTCTGGCTCTGGGAGGTAGGGGTCTGGATGATCCACAATTATTGAAAGCTGCTGAAGAGGCCAGTCAGTTTATTTTTTCGCAGCTGCAGACAGAAAGTGGGCAACTTCTCCGGCGCTGGCGCAATGGAGAAGCGGCAATCAATGCCTTTGCCAGTGATTATGCGTTTTTGGCGCGGGGGATGCTCGACCTGTACCAGAGCAATTTAGATCCTGACGCACTAGAAAAAGCTCTGCTTCTGGCGGAACAGTTGGCAACCCAATTTACCGATCAACATGGGCAGCTTTTTGAAACAAGCGCTGCCAGTGAACTTCCGATGCGCACCAATCAACTCTACGATGGGGCACTTCCTTCCGCCGGCTCTGTGACAATCGAAATTTTTGCCCGACTCTATCTGGTCACCGGAGAGCAGCTCTGGAACCAGCGTGCAGAGGCATTAGTGCAGGCATCTGCTGCACAAATCATCCGTTCTCCTGCGGGCTATAGCCAATTTCTGCTTGGAGTAAGTTTGCTGCTTGAACCAACCCGGGAACTGGTCATTGTTGGAAATAAAAACAGTCCAGATACTGTCGCCCTGCTAGCTGAAGTCCAACAACAATATATGCCGGATCTGACCTTGATCCTGCGGCCAATGGACCACTCAGAGACCATTGATAAACTGGTCCCTTTTATAGATGGAATGAACAGCCTGAACCATCAGGCAACCGCCTATTTGTGCGAGAACTTTGCCTGTCAACGACCACAGACCAAGCCGGAAGAGTTGCATAGATTATTGGAGCAAACCAGGCACTGATGACAAGTTTGATGGGAAAATAAATAGCAGGGAGAATAAAACAGTTAAAGTAAAGGTCATGATGATAAAGGTAAAACTATAATCACGACCCTGATCAACCGGATAATCAGTTGTTCGTATCGGTCTCTAAAGAACCGTCTATGCGCTGTTGACTGCGTGTCCGAACATGTGTTTTGTCTCCAATGTCACCATCTGCTCGCTGATATCTATTCTGATAACTGTTTTGAGATTGGTTCTGGTTTTGATTCTGTTTTTGGTAGTGGTTCTGGTTTTGATTCCGCTGCCGATTCTGATTTTGCATCATTGAGCCCGAACCGGAGCTGGAGCCACTACCATTCATCTGGCGCTTGCGGTTGCCACCCCCTCCGCCTCCGGCAAGAACTGGAGCAGCCAGGGTACAAGCAAGAAATACGACAATCACCACCATCATGCTCTTTTTCATTTGTTTCTCCTGTTTTTGTAGCTATTCAAGGTAGATCTCTAACTCCAGGTTACTCCGGATAGCCCCACTAATTAAGGGACTACCCGGAAAGTAACCGCTGACTAATATTTTTTCAGAACGGTGCTATTCGTACCCCTTAAAAGAGGTTCAGTCTACCCATTTCTGGTAAAAATTAGATCGTTTCTGTTTCAGTGTCCGTATCTTCATGGCTGTCCGGATCCTGAGTTTGAGTTTGATCCTGACTCTGTTCCTGAAGCCCCTCTTCAGCAGCTTCTTCCAGCTGGTTGCGATTTTGATTGCGGTTTCGGTTCTGGGTTTGCGTCATCGCTTGCGACTGCATGCCAGCTCCCTGAGCTGATCCCGCACTGTTTCCAACCCCGGTTCCATTGCTGCTGCCACTTCCACCACCGTTTCCACCATCACCACCGTTTCCACCATCACCACCGTTTCCACCACCGCCACCGTTTCCACCACCGCCACCGTTTCCACCTTGGGCGTATGCTGCGCTTGAAAATAAGGTGCCGGATGAAAAATCAAATGCAACCGGGGTTAACGTAAGTAACAGAACTGCGATCCAGATCAGAGGTGATTTCTTTAGAATTCTTTTCATTTTTTTCTCCTTTGTTAATATTGATGGGTGATAATACTAAATCTTTCCAAGTTCCGATCCTTTGCCGGAGCAGGGAAAAGTCATGATATGGTTCTCCACAAGACCCTGAGAGATGCCTGACGATATGGACTCTCCGCTCTTCTGGATGTTATCGTATTGATTCGCTTGATTGGTTAACGATTGGCAGAAATAAAAGTTACAAAAAATATTTTCCCGGAGGGATATGTAACTTTTTTAGCTTGAAAGAGTTATGAGTATAAGGTGAGTGTGTTTAGAGTTTTTTATAATGATCACAAAGATCAACTTTTTGGCTACTTATTGCGTAAATCTGGCAATTATCATTTAGCAGCAGATATTATGCAGGAGAGCTTTACCCGTTATTTGGAGCGGTATAGTGAGAAGGAGCATAATCCTGCGCTCCTCTTTACGATCGGCAGGAACTTACTTCTTGATCATATACGAAAAACCCGACCTGATATTCCCTATGAAGATGAAAAACACGGGTCGGTTGTAGATCAGGAGTCTATTTATCAAATTCAAGAGGAAGCCAGACAAGTTTTGACTGCCCTGCAGCATCTGGATGACGAAGAACGGGATATTCTCTCCCTGTTAGCCAGTAGCGGTTTACCATACCGAGAAATAGCTCAAATAACCGGAAATAGTGAGGCCAACATTAAGGTTAAGATCCATCGGGCACGGATTAAACTGAAGAATATCTTAAAGGAAAAGTAGCGATGAAAGATTACTTTATCAGTATGTTTATTGATAATGAACTCAATCTGGACGAAAAAATCGACTTTGTTGAAGGGGTGCACCAGAATAAAGAGTTTAAAGATCAAACCATTGATTTTCTTGAACATGAAATGCAGCTCCAGAACAATTTTTCTGTAAGTACCCCAGACCTGCAAATAGTAATTAAACCTCAAGCTAGACGGAATGTTTTCAAGTTCTGGTTACCATCTTTTGCCGGATTTGTAACCGCCTCTATTCTTTTGCTCGGGTTTTTTCTGTTCTGGTCTGTTCCAGTCAAAAACATTGAGAACTTGCACCGTTTTGTCATTTACCAGCCAGATGTTAAGCATGCTGAAATTATCGGGAACTTTACCAACTGGTCACCGGTTGCGATGGAAAGGATTGGCAAT
>JAUVCS010000168.1 GCA_030590745.1 Desulfuromusa sp. | reverse complement strand
TATTGTGAAATCAGCGGCTATCTGACCCGGATGCGTCAGAGTGATGAAGATGCCCATGCTGTTGCGGCAGAATTGAATGTTTCGGGTGATATCCTGTTATCGGTGGAAAAACGGCTGATATCCGCTGAGCGTAAATTTAAGCGGGTCACTGAGGAATCAGGGTTTGAGCCGGGAGATCTTATTGAATATCTGAAAAAAGTTTACAAAGGGGAGTGGATTGCCAAAAAAGCTAAGGCGGAATTGGTTGAGGCAAACTTGCGCCTGGTGGTTTCCATTGCAAAAAAATATACCAATCGGGGTCTGCAGTTTCTCGATCTGATTCAGGAGGGGAATATCGGTCTAATGAAGGCGGTTGATAAGTTTGAATACCGTCGGGGCTATAAATTTTCAACCTATGCAACCTGGTGGATTCGTCAGGCAATTACCCGTGCAATTGCTGATCAGGCCCGGACCATCAGGATCCCGGTTCATATGATTGAGACGATTAACAAGCTTATCAGGACCACCCGGCAGCTGGTTCAGGAGTGTGGGCGGGAACCAACTCCGGAGGAAATTGCCGAGCGGATGGATCTTCCTTTGGATAAAGTGCGCCGGGTTCTGAAGATTGCCAAAGAACCGATCAGTCTAGAAACGCCAATCGGTGAAGAAGAGGACTCTTCGCTTGGCGATTTCATTGAAGACAAAGGGGTTATCTCACCCTTGGAGGCGGTTCTTAAAGGAAATCTGTCCGATCAGACTTCACGGGTTCTTGCTTCGCTGACTCCCCGGGAAGAAAAGGTTTTACGGATGCGTTTCGGGATTGGTGAGAAGTCTGACCATACCCTCGAAGAGGTTGGTCAGGATTTCAATGTCACCCGTGAGCGGATTCGACAGATTGAAGCCAAGGCACTGCGTAAGTTGCGCCACCCCAGCCGGGCAAAAAGGTTACGGGGATTTGCTTCTACCGAAGGTTGATACTGGGTGGCAATAGGGTTTGTCCGGCTGGCTGAAATTAAGAATTCAGCCGTTCATTTCTGATTAGCTGATCAATAGATGTTTCGGCGAGTAAATAATTTTACAAAAATGCTACTTTCTCTTGACAGCTGCTGCCCACTTTTTTTATTCTACTTGCTTGTGCGAAGGGCCCATAGCTCAGTTGGTTAGAGCCGCCGGCTCATAACCGGCTGGTCCCAGGTTCGAGTCCTGGTGGGCCCACCAATTAACCGTGTCCACCTGGAACCTTTGGATGGAGAGCGTACCTGCTTCTGACTTGGAAATCGTCTATTTCGGACAAAAACCAAGCTTGGCGGTTATTGTACTACTAACATTGTTAGGCAATTAAGATTGAGCGGAGTTAATCACTTTATCAGGTTGATGCTTCCCGATATTGAACCACGGAGAAGCGAAAAGATTGCGACCCAGTTTGCAAGTTTGGGGAACTAGATTTTAAGAGAGTGTACCGGAAAACCGGTGCACTCTTTCTTTTTGCCGGAGAGTCTGGAGGATGAAACAAAAAGCTGCTCATTTGGCTGATATTATCGGGCTGTTGAATCAGCTCTGCCCTCCCGACCTGGCTGAAGATTGGGACAATGTCGGGTTGCAGGTTGGTGATCCAACCGCAGAGATCAGTAAAGTTCTGGTCTGTCTGGATGCTGAGGAGGTTGCTGTTGAGGAGGCTCTTCGCCTTGGAGCGCAGCTGATTATCTCTCACCATCCATTGATATTCAGACCCCTTAAGCGTTTGACCCCTGCAGATATGACCGGGCGGGTATTGTTCCAGGCGATCAAAGAAAATATTTCCATAGTGAGCGCGCATACCAATCTTGACCGTGCTGCCGATGGTTTAAATGACTGGCTGGCTCAGCGACTGGGGGTGACTGATATGGTTCCGCTGGAAGCGCCGGAGAGTGGTCATTTTTATAAGTTGGTCGTCTATGTTCCCCCCAGCCATGAGCTGGTGGTTCGGCAGGCAGCCTTTGCTGCTGGAGCCGGGCAGATTGGTGCTTATGACCATTGCTCATTTAACAGTCGGGGTAGCGGAACCTTCCGTGGAAATCAGGATTCACAGCCATTTATCGGGACTCCCGGAGAGCTTGAAACAACTGAGGAGGTGCGGTTTGAGACAATTCTTCCACTCCCTTTGGTTGATAAAGTTATCTCGCGAGTACTGAAAGCTCACCCTTACGAAGAGGTGGCCTACGATCTGATCCCGTTAGAAAACAAACGGCTGGATGTCGGGTTGGGTCGGGTTGGCCAGCTTGAACAAACTGTTTCACTGCAGCAGTTTGCCGAACTGGTGAAGATGAAATTACAACTTCCGGCTCTGAAATTGGTTGGCGAGTTGCAGCAGCAGATCAAGCGAGTTGCTGTCTGCGGGGGGACAGGTATGTCACTGTTTTCCGCGGCGGTAAGCCATGGTGCCGATTGCCTGGTGACTGCAGATATTAAATTTCATGAAGCACAAAGAGCCAGGGCCGAAGGTGTAGCGCTGATTGACGCTGGCCATTTTGCTACGGAACAAATCATGGTGGAAGAGCTTTCCAAGCGATTGCGGAAGGCTTTCAGTGAAAAACAATTTAACGTTGAAGTTATAGAAATGACAGCAGAAAACGATCCACTGGTGGTGTTCTGACTGTCGTAACATGGACTGAAAATGGAGGTTACTAACGTGCGAAACAAAATGAACCTGCTGAGAGATCTACAAGAAATTGACCAGGAAATCAGCTCTATCGAGGCAACCCGGAAAAATTATCTCGATGAACTGGATACTTTTGCGGCAGATGCCACGAGAGTGCAGACGATGTTGGATCAATTGAACGATGAAGTGGCTCAGTTGCAGCAGGCCGAAGCTGAACTACAGCAAGGGTTACTCAAAGAACAGGATAATGTTGTCCGGGTGGAAGCCCGTCTGCCTGAGATCCAGACGCAGAAGGAATATGTTGCGGTTCTGAAAGAGATCGATGTTGCTAAAAAGTCGAACAAAGATGTTGAAGAGCAGATGCAGGCCAAGCAGCAGGAAGTTTCAACTCTTGAGGGCGATCTGCAGGAGAAAGAGGCTGAACTTGCAGCCATTCAGGAAAAATCAGAAGTGCGTGGTACTGAATTGAAGCAATCGCTGGATGAGTCAGAAAAAGTGCTTTTGAAGCGGACTAAAACCCGGGAATCAGTTGCGGCTGAACTTCCGATCAGTTTGTTGCGTAAGTACCATACCTTGTTTAAACGGCGGGGTGGTCTGGCACTTGCTTTAGCCAGAAATGGAGCGTGTCTCGGCTGTCATATGCAGTTACCACCGCAGCAGTATAACAAGTTGCTCAGGGTTGCAGAAATTCAAACCTGTCCCCATTGTAATCGGATTTTATACGTTGAGGCGGAAAATTAAAGATTTGTTATAGATCTGGTCAAAGAAGGACAGATGATCGCCGCCCACCTTATGTGTGGGGGGAGGAAAGTCCGGGCTCCACAGGACAGGATGGTTCTTAACGGGAACCGGGGGCAACCTCAGGGAAAGTGCCACAGAGAGAAGACCGTCCGC
>JAUVCS010000086.1 GCA_030590745.1 Desulfuromusa sp. | reverse complement strand
GGTTCAGCCACTGTGCGGGAACACAATGGCTGAACTGCAAGAAGAGGAGTTTCAGGGTTGTTAAGCAGTGAGACGTTTTAGCGCTTCCAGATACTTTTCACCAGTTTTACGCACAATTTCTTCTGGTAACTCGGGGGCGGGAGCCTCTTTTCCCCAATCGAGAGTTTCCAGATAGTCACGTAAAAATTGTTTGTCAAAACTTGGTTGAGCACTGCCGGGGTGATATTGATCTTTCGGCCAGAAACGGGATGAATCTGGAGTCAGAGCCTCATCAATCCAGATCAGTTGGCCATTAATCAAGCCGAACTCGAACTTTGTATCGGCAATAATCAGTCCCTTTTTATCTGCCAGATCCCGGGCTCTTTCGTAAATTTTAATGCTGATTTCACTGACCTGTTCGGCAGTCTCCAAGCCACACAATTCAATGGTTTGCTCAAAGGAGATATTTTCGTCATGTTCTCCTAGTTCCGCTTTGGTCGATGGCGTAAACAGTGTTTCCGGGAGTTTATCGCTTTGCACCAGACCGGCTGGGAGTGGAATGGAGCAGAGGGAACCACGCTGTTGATATTCTTTCCAGCCACTCCCCGAGAGGTATCCACGGACAATACATTCGACCGGTAACGGTTGAGCTTTTTTGGCCAACATGCTGCGCCCTTCCAACTGATCCCGATATTGATGGGTAATCGCTGGAAAATCATTAACTTCGGTGGCAATCAGATGGTGAGGGACGAGGTCGGTCATCTGCTCAAACCAGAATTTTGAAATTTGGGTCAGTACATACCCTTTTAGCGGAATCCCTACATCCATAATGACATCAAAGGCAGAGATCCGATCACTGGCGACAATTAACAGGTGCTCTCCAAGATCGTAAATATCCCTGACTTTGCCACGGTTAACGAGGTTAAGTTCCGGACAGTTTGTTTGGGTAATAATCGGCGTCATGATTTGTTTCCTCCAGTGACCAGAGCACTTAATTCTGGCACCATGATCTCAATCTGAGCTTGTTCCGCCAGTTGTTTCAGTTCTTCCGCAACAACCTGCTGTTTCTTCTCGCCCAGTAAACGATTTTTCAACTGTTCCCGTTCAGTATTCTCCAGCGCCTCGAAATCTGCAGTTTTGCTATTTTTCAAGCTGGCAACCAGGAACTTGTCATCAATAGTGTAAACTTTTTTCGCAATCGGGGCCTCTTCGGTTAAGCTAAAAGCCTCTTCGGAGAGTTCTTGCGAGGTGCCGATCCGGGGGATGAAGAAACCAAAGTTGAGACTGAATTCTCCAGATTCTTCGACAGTTAATTTCAAATTTTTAGCGGCAGTACGTAAACTCTTTTTATCGGTTGCCTGCTCTAATAGCTGATCGGCTAACTTTTTAGCCAGAGTCTGAGCTTGTTCAACCCGATAAAGCTTTTCGACCATTGGTTTGACTTTACTCAATTCAGGCAGGTGGCTTGGTTGCTGTTCTTTCACGGTAAAGAGGAAAACCCCTTGAGTTGTCTGGATTGGCCGAGCCAGTTGATTGTCTTTCAAAGTGAGAGCAGCTTGATTGATTTCTGGAACCCTGCCGATGCCATCAATGGCATCGTTTGCCGAGAAAAATCCGCTCTCTTTAATCCCCAGATCGTTGGCTGTTGCTGCTGTTTCCAGGTTGCCGGTTTTCCGATTGATATTATAGGCATCCATCGCTTTTTCGTAGGCCAGTTGGTGTGACTTTTCCAATATCGCCCCGGCTTTAACTTCATCTATGACATCAACCAGTGATTTTACTCCAGGCTCTGTATACTCTTCAACCTTGATGATATGGAAGCCGAAGGGGGTTTGAACCACGTCACTCAATTGGCCCGGACGCAAGGTAAAGACGGCGTCTTCGAATTCTTTAACCATGGTACCACGGCCGAAAGTACCGAGCTCTCCACCATCAGTGGCGTTGCTTTTATCATCGGAATTGGTTTTTGCCAGTTGGGCAAAATCAGCCCCATCCTGAAGTTGTTGCAACAGTTTGTCGGCAAGCTCACGTCTTTTTTGCACTGTTACGCTATCAGCATCTTCTGCAACACTGAGTAAAATGTGTGCTGCTTTGATCTGTTCCAGAATTTCAAATTGATCAAGGTTGCGGCGGTAGTAGCGCTGCAGCTCTTCATCGGTAAGGGTAGCAACCTCATTTTCGTAGCGTGCCGGGTCAAATTGGAGGTAACGTAGTGATACTTTCTCCGAAACCCGGAACTTTTCCAGATTCTGCTCAAAGAATTGTTTCAGTCCTGCATCGGTGACCTTCACTTTTGACTCAACCAATGCAGGAGTCAGCCAGACATAATTGAGGTCGATTTTATCGTTTTCCTGATGAAAGGCTGCTGCAAGTTCTGTATCGCTGACACTGACTCCCTGTTGCAACTTCTCACGTACCTTCTCGGTGAGTAGCTTCCTTTGTTGAGACGCTTCAAACTGTTCCGGTTTCATCCGTTGGTAGTTCAAGACTTCAAGGTAGCGATCCCGATTGAATTTACCGTCAATCTGAAATGCGTCGTATTGGGCAATACTGTCGACCAGTTCTGTTTTGGTCACTTCCAGATCAAGTTTCTGCGCCTGCTGAATCAGCAGTGTTTCGTCAATCAGTTGCTGCATCGCCTGTCTGGGGAGGTTGAGCTGTTTTTCCAGTTTGGCGTCAAAATTTCCCTGATAAATATTCTGATAGAGGTTGTAGAGATTGCTATAACTGTTTTGAAATGCGTCATAGCTGATTTCATCACCATTAACCCGGGCGGCGGTCTCTCTCCCCTGCTTGGCTTGTTGGTCAGTCGGCGATGTTAACATCGTATAGCCAATGACAAAGCTCAGAATGATTATACCAAAGGCGATTTTGATCAGGACCGATTTCTGTTTTGATCTGACAAATTGAAGCATTACGCTGATACTCCTCATATTGTATTTTTGGTTGATTCGAGACAAAAAACAGCCTCGTATGTTAGACCAGCAATTTACTGAAAAGCAATCATTTTTTACCAGCTTAACGCTTGCACAAAAATGGTTGCTTTGCTAGAGTGACCAAGCTTTTGAGCCGATCTTCAACCCAAATTTTAAGCCGCTTGCGGTATTGATAGGATAATTATGTTTAATATATTTAATGCTATATGGGGTATGTTTTCCAATGACCTGGCAATTGATCTGGGAACAGCAAACACTTTGGTTTTCATGAAGGGGGAGGGGATTGTCGTCTGTGAGCCCTCGGTTGTAGCGGTTCAGACCGGCTCTGCCGGTCAGCGCAAGGTGTTAGCTGTTGGCACAGATGCCAAAGAGATGCTTGGCCGTACCCCCGGGAGCATTGTTGCTATCCGGCCGATGAAGGATGGTGTTATTGCTGATTTTGATCACACCGAGGAGATGCTCCGTTATTTTATCCGTAAGGCACATAATCGCAAAAATTTAATTCGACCACGGATTGTCATCTGTGTCCCTTCTGGAATTACCCAGGTTGAAAAACGAGCGGTTCGCGAATCTGCTGAATCTGCAGGGGCCAGAGAGGTTTATTTGATTGAAGAGCCAATGGCTGCTGCAATAGGTGCCGGTTTGCCAATTACCGAAGCTTCGGGAAATATGATTGTTGACATTGGTGGTGGGACAACCGAGGTTGCAATTATCTCGCTGGCTGGAATTGTTCATGCGCAGAGTGTGCGAGTTGGTGGTGACAAGATGGATGAGGCGATTGTCCAATACATGAAGCGTAAATATAATTTACTGATTGGTGAAAGAACTGCTGAAACGGTAAAAATCGGCATTGGAAATGTCTATGATGACGGAGAGGAACCGATCTCCATGGATATTAAAGGGCGTGATCTGGTCAGTGGTATTCCGAAAACCATGGAGATTACTTCCGATGAAATTCGTGAGGCAATGTCTGAACCAGTCAACACAATTATTGAAGCAGTCAGGATTTCACTGGAGCGGACACCACCGGAGTTGGCTGCCGATATTGTCGATAAGGGTATTGTCCTTGCTGGCGGTGGGGCTTATTTGAAAAATTTGGATGTGCTGCTGCGTGAAGAGACGGGTTTGCCTGTCGTTGTTGCTGAAGATCCGTTGTCCTGCGTTGTGTTAGGTTCGGGTAAGGTTCTGGATGAGCTGGATTTACTGAAACAGGTTTCCATTGATTCTTGATATCGGCTGGTCAATTTCAGGAATTGTCGGGTAAAACGTTTCAGAGAAAATCAATTGTTTCTCCCTTTTCAACTGTTATTTTGTCCTGGTTGATTTTTATGTTATTAGCAAATCTGCTTGGAGCAGCCTGAGTGCGTGAACTGTTAAGACGCTATCAGTTTATATTGCTGGCAATCATCCTGGTGCTGGTAACGGTTCTTCTCTACTCTTACAATCTTCGTCAGAAAACCGCCACTACCTTTTTTGAGCGTGCGGTTCTTACCTTCTCTGCCCCTTTTCAGAGTTCTATCGATGATGTTGTTGACTCCATAACTGGAATGTGGGGCGACTATCTTTGGTTGGTTGATGTCCAGCAACAGAACCAACTGCTTCAACGGGAAAATCTGGATTTACATTCTGAGTTACAACAAACCCAAGAAATTTTACAACAAAATGACCGGCTGCGGAAACTTCTCACTTTTGTTGATGAGCTGGATCGCCCTGCATTACCGGCACAAGTTATCGGCGAGGATGCCAGCAACTGGTCGCGAACCATTCTTATTGATAAGGGGACGCAAGCGGGATTAAATAACGGTCTGCCGGTTGTGGCTGCCCAGGGGGTGGTGGGACGTATCATTAAGGTTGCACCGTATAGTGCCCGGGTTTTATTGATAACCGATGCCTCTTCTGCGGTTGCAACTTTGATTCAGCGAACCAGAACCCGCGGTATTGTTCGTGGCCGGGGTGATAACCTGTCTATTGAGTATGCTTTACGTGATGCTGATATTCAGACGGGAGATTTACTGGTTACTTCGGGGATGGGGGGTGTCTTCCCTAAGGGGTTACCTCTCGGGGTGATTAAAACTGTCGAGAAAGATCAATTTGGTTTGTTCCAGCGAGTCAGTGCCACACCAACGGTAGATTTTTCCTACCTGGAAGAGGTCATGGTGATTGTGGGAGAGGACAACCTATGAGGGGGTTCTTTTTATTTCTTGCTGCCGGGATTTTTTTTGCTCTACTCCAGAGTAGTGTCCTCCCCCTGTTTTTATCTCCAAATTGGCGGCCTAATCTGATTCTACTCCTGGTCTTGTATTTGGGGCTGAGTGAAAATCTATCTCGTGCATTG
>JAUVCS010000233.1 GCA_030590745.1 Desulfuromusa sp. | reverse complement strand
ATTTACGCGAAGACAAACAAGGTAAAGAATTCAACGAAGCTGAGTTCCGTGCCAAAGCACAAAAGCGTACTGATCTGCACACCGAGATGATGGTCCAACGGGCGAAAACCAGGCAACAGGTTCTTGCGGTTCTGACCCCCGGGCAACAGCAGAAAGCTGAAAAACTCCGGGAAATGGGTGGTGAAGGTTTCTTCGGCAAGCATGATGGAAACCGTAATAGTGAAGGTTGCAGCAAACGTGGTGGCGATCGTAACTGCGATGGTCATGGCAAGCGGAGCGGCAAAGGTTCGGGACAACGTTGCAATAACTGATTGCTGCCAACTCCCGGATAGACAAAAAAGCGAACCTCTAAATTGGGGTTCGTTTTTTTTGTAATATTCTTGACATGTTAAGTTTCAACCTCTAGCTTGGACGGAACGTTCATTCCGGACAGTGGAGTTGGTATGTCACCTGCCAGTATTGAGAAGCAGAAAGCTATTTTGAAGGCCGCACTGGAGCTCTTTGCCGAGCAGGGTTTTCACGCAGCGCCAATGGCTCAATTGGCCACTCAGGCTCATGTTGGTGTCGGTAGTATTTATCGTTATTTCAAAGACAAAAACGAACTGATTGAAGCTCTTTATGAGGAAGTTGACGAAGCTCTGCAGATAGCAATTATCGCAGGAGCTGATCCAACGCTCTCAACCCGGCAACAATTTCTCCACCTCATCACCAATCTTATCTATTTTTTGAAAGATCATCCCCACGAGTTTAAATTTCTAGAGCAATATTACCATTCGCCATTCGGAATTGATAAAAAACGGGAGAAGTTACTGCTTGATAATGCCACTGGTCGGCAATCCCCCTTCATAAAAATCTTCCTTGATAGCAGCGGCAAAGAGATAAAATTTTTGCCGCTTCAGGTATTACACGCCCTCGCCTTTGGCCCGATTCTTTTCTTGATTCGAGATACGCTGGCCGGACTGGTTGAGATGGATGACACAGTGATAGCTCAGGTTGCTGATGGCTGCTGGGATGCCATAAAAAACAGAGCAGATTAAAATTTTGATTACTTCCTCTTGGAGCACTGAAATCATGAAACGAATCCACAATCTGAAAAAACACCCGCTGTTCTATTTTCCAGGAGCGGTCAATAAAAGTGTTATGTGTCTGGTGTGTTTTTTCCTGTTTGCAGTTTTCCCCATAAAAGCTACCGCTGCTCCGGCAAAAGAAGCTGCCCCTCCCCTGGTAACCGTTGACGTTGTCGCTGAGAAGGATGTGACCCCCCGGACCGAATATGTAGGTCATGTCGAGGCGGTACAGACAGTTGCTTTATCTGCACGGGTCAGTGGAATTCTGGAACAAATTCATTTTAAAGAGGGGAGTGACGTTCGCGCCGGTGATCTTCTTTACATTATTGAGCCAGCACCATACCGGGTAAGGGTTGCAGCAAATCAAGCCCGAGTCGCTAAAGCTCAAGTTATCCTGAAAAAAGCCAGACAACACCTGAAACGGATTCACACCGTGCGCTCTGGGGGGATTCCAATCACCGATATTGAGATAGCCGAGGCGATAGAACAGCAGACTCTTGCAGAGTTAAAGGAGGCTCAGGCAGTTTTACGGCTCTCTGAAATTGAACTTGAATATACACGGGTGTCGGCTCCGATCAGCGGTCGCATCGGAGCAACAGCTTTGACTAAAGGAAATCTGTGTGGACCAACTTCAGGAGCCCTGGCGAAAATTGTTCAGCTGGACCCCATCCGCGTTCAGTTTTCCCTCAGTGAAAATGACCTTTCTGCCATCAGGGCGGCTCAGACCGATGCTGCCAACAAACCAATAAACAGCATCATGAAACCACGACTTAAATTAGCCAACGGTCAACTACTTGAAAATTCCGGGCGGATAGATTTCGTCGATAACCAAGTTGATCCGACAACCGGAACCGTTACCGTATGGGCTTTGTTTGACAATCATGATCTCCTTTTATTACCGGGCCAATATGTCACCCTTGTCGCTGGACGGAGTCAGACTAAGCTGATGCCGGTCATCTCACAGTCTGCAATTCTTGAGGATCGTAACGGACGCTATGTGCTGGTGGTGAATGATCAAAACCAAGTGGAACAGCGGCCCGTCACTACAGGAGCCACCATTGGGTCATTCCTGGCCATTGAGACCGGGCTGACTGCCGGAGAGACAATCATTGTTCAGGGACTCCAAAAAGTTCATCCGGGGCAGTTGGTCAAAACTACAATGGCTGCCGCAGGGAAGAAGGATTGATCGATGATTTCACGAGTGTTCATTGATCGCCCCCGTCTGGCGGTAGTTCTGGCAATTCTGATCACCCTGGCGGGACTGATCGCCATGCTGAATATCCCCGTCGCTCAATACCCAAAGATCACCCCACCGACACTTCGGGTCAGCGCCACCTATCCGGGAGCGAATGCACAGGTCCTTGCCAACAGTGTAGCCACAACAATTGAATCGGCGGTCAATGGGGTGGAGGATATGCTCTATATGTCGTCGTCCTCTTCCAATAGTGGTCGCTACAGTTTGAGTGTCACCTTCAAAATTGGCACTGATCCCGCGATAGCTCAGGTCAACCTGCAAAACCGGGTTCAGGCGGCGCTGGCTAAACTGCCGAAGGAGGTTGTTGAGCAGGGGGTCACGGTGCGCAAAGGGTCATCCGATATGCTCGGAGCGATCAGTTTCTATTCGCCCGGGGGGACACGAGACAAACTGTTTTT
>JAUVCS010000268.1 GCA_030590745.1 Desulfuromusa sp. | reverse complement strand
CGACCTGCGGGCGTTAATGCATTTTTTCTATGAAGCAGCAGGGATTTCAGTTGGAGTGATGGATGCTGATCAGAACTGGTTGGTCTCCATTGGTTGGCAGAAAATTTGTACTGATTTTCACCGCCTTAATCCAGAGAGTCGAAAAAACTGCCTATTGAGTGAAGATAGAATTCAAGAATATCTGGACTCGAAGGAATACCTCACTTATCCCTGCCCGAATGGCCTCATTGAAGTTGCCATCCCAATTCTTCTTGACGATGTTCCCCTTGGTTTCTTTTTTCTTGGACAGTTTCTCCATCACCCTCCCGATCACGATTATTTTCGTCGCCAGGCGCTAGCGTACAATTTTGATATAGATGCTTATCTGCAAGCTTTGGAAAAAGTTCCGGTGGTTTCTAAGCAGAGAATCGACTACTTGATGAAATTTTTTGTCCGGTTTTTTGATTTATTGACCAGGATTGGCTCAGAAAATCAGCAACGTCGCCGGGTAGAACTTGAAATTAAGCAAGCCAGGGAGCAACTGGAAACCCGGGTAGAAGAAAGGACTCTTGAATTAAATCGTGCCTTGATTGAAGTGGGAGATCTTGCTGCGCAGTTAAACGAAAGTCTGAAACGAGTTGGTGAACTGGCTGAGACTGACACCTTGACAGAAACCTATAATCGCCGCAAGTTTGATGAAATTGTTATCAAAGAACATCACCGTGCTGAACATGGGGATGCTCCATTTTCCCTCATTATGTTTGATATTGATCACTTTAAGAAGGTTAACGATAAATTTGGACATAGCACGGGCGATCAGGTCCTTAAGCACCTTTCCCGGTTGATCCGTGGGTTGGTTCGTCAGGGTGATCTGTTAATTCGTTGGGGGGGGGAAGAGTTCTTGATTCTGTTGCCCGATACCCGACTTGAAGAAGCGGGACCTTTTGCGGAAAGAATCAGGGAAGAGGTGGAGCGGGAAGATTTTACAGAAATTGGATCGCTGACTATCAGTCTTGGTGTTGCTCAGTTTCGCAAGGGGGATAGTACCGATGCTTTGTTGAAGCGGGTTGACAATGCCCTCTATCAAGCTAAGCAGGAGGGGCGAAATCGGGTTATTGTGTGCTCAAAATTGTGATTTTACTCGAATAATGGTATTCTTCGTAGAGAAAATCTCCCCGTGGAAATAATAGCTGATATAAAGGAATCTGGCAGATGAGATACTTCCCTAAAATAATTTTATTAATGGCCCTTACCGTCATTGTTTTTTCTGTTGAAGGCTATGCTGCTTCAGCCACTGAACTGAATACCAAGGCAGATGCCTCACTGAAAGAGCTTTATGCTAAGACAGCAGCAGCTCAATCTTTGTCGAAAAAATCTGTGGGTCAGCTGATTTTTCCTGCCGTTTATAAAGCGGGCTTTGGTATTGGTGGTGAATACGGGGAAGGGGTTCTCCGGATCAAGGGGAAAACGGTAGATTATTATTCGACTGCCGGGGCCTCTATCGGGTTTCAACTTGGCGCCCAGAAGAAAAGTATCATTCTCCTATTTATGACCCAAGCAGCACTGACAGACTTCCGTAACAGTCATGGGTGGGAAGCTGGGGTCGATGGCTCTGTCGCTATCGCTGAATTTGGAGCTGGCAAGGACTTTGATACAAGAACGGTCACAAGTCCTATCATCGGTTTTGTTTTCAGCAATAAAGGTCTTATGTACAACCTCTCTCTAGAAGGGTCAAAGATGACAAAAATCAAGAAATGAGGTTGTTTTTTTAAAAAAACAAAAGAAAATATTTTCTGCCAGTATAGCCCGTAGGTCAAATAAATCTACGGGCTTTACTTTGACCATTACTCTGCTGGCGGTGCCGCTTTAAATGGGACCAGAAGGATTTGGATTCGCCGATTCTGAGCCCGACCTGCAGCATCTTCGTTGCAGGCAAGCGGATGATATTCACTGTACCCGGCGGCAATTAAACGCGCTCCCTGCAGGCCAATCTTTTTCTGTAGAAAATGGACAACGCTGGTGGCCCGAGCAGTTGAAAGTTCCCAGTTAGACGGATAGAGTTCTATCAGTCGGCTGCTG
>JAUVCS010000037.1 GCA_030590745.1 Desulfuromusa sp. | reverse complement strand
GAATGAAGCAGCAGCTGCCATCAGAGACATAACCAGAACAATCAAGCCACCAACCAGAGCCATACGGTTATGGCGTAATCGCTGCCAAACCACATCAAGAAGGAAAACACGTCGGGATCGGGACATCATCAGTTAAACTTTACCCGTTCGATATCAAGGACACTTATGACCCCTTTTTCTTTCAGTAGTTCAAGCAAGCGATCAAGGCGTGGGTCTTCGACGGGGGTATTACTGAAATCGATGGTACCATAATCAATAAGGCTATCTTCAATCTCAGGTTCTGGTGGATTAGTCAGCTCTATGGGACTGTTATTTTTTATTGCCTGTTCAATCTCATCTTCAACAGCTAATACCGGAATAACCTTACATCCGGTAGCAAATTGTAAATCATCCACCAGTTTGAGATTGGCCGGATCGGTCATCGCTACGCGCAATATTTTTTCATTTCCAGTTTTGCGTAATTCAATCGGAATCACCTTCAATTCCAACATCCGTTCAGCCGATAACAGCGCCATAAGCGACTCTGGAACTTCAAGCTCCTGGAGTGAAACCCGTGAGTATTTCCCCTGTGTTTCCAGAAATTCCAGGATTGTCTCTTCAGGCAGGTAGCTAAGCTTAACCAGGGCACTGCCAATTTGACCACCCAGATTCCGTTGCAATGAGAGTGCTGATTCAAGTTGAAACCGATCGACTAGTCCCGCTTCCAGCAACATTTCCCCCAGACGATTTGCATTAATTTGCATAGAGTCCTTTCCCTTTCTTGATTTTTCCTATCATGTTGAGCCCCCACTCTGCTGACTATGTCGAATCCGCGGATCTGCGAGAGCATAGCAAATATCAGCTAACAGATTTCCAAGCAACGTCAGAACCGCCCCCATGACCAAAATTCCCATGATCAACGGATAGTCACGCATCATAACGCCATCGTAAAAAAGTTTCCCCATCCCCGGAATAGCGAAAATTGTTTCAAAAATCACACTGCCACCGATTAATCCCGGCACAGAGAGTCCCAGAATAGTGATAACCGGTAGCAACGCATTACGTAAAGCATGCTTATAGATGACAGTCCGCTCTGACAGACCTTTAGCCCGAGCCGTTAAAATATAATCCTGCCGGATCACCTCTAACATGTTAGAGCGCATGTAACGGGAGAATCCGGCCAACCCACCGATCGCTGAAACAAATACCGGCAGAATCAAATGGCTGATCCGATCAAGAATTTGTTCCCCCCAACTTAAATATTCATAACCAAGGGATTTCAACCCGGAAACAGGGAGAACCCCCAGACGGACTCCGAACCAATCCATAAGCAGGAGTGCCAACCAGAACGATGGCATAGCAAAGCCAGTAAAAACCAGAATCGTAGTGGCACGATCAAACCCGGAATTTCGCTGGATTGCTGAAATAATTCCCAATGGAATCGACACACCAAGAATCAGCACAATCGAAAGAAAATTAAGCAAAATGGTCACGGGCAGGCGCTCCAGAACTTTATCCAGAACCGGTCTGCGATCAGTCGCAAAAGATTCACCAAAGTCGAGTCGCAACAAACGCGACAGCCACTTTCCATATTGAACATAAAGGGGTTGATCCAGCCCATATTCTGCACGCAAGCGATCTTGAAGCTCAGAGCTGGCCTGGGGATTAAGTTGAGTTTGCTGATCTGTCGGCTCACCTGGAGCCAAATGGATCACCACAAATGAAATCAGGGTAATCCCCAACAATAGAGGAATCAGCAGCAATAGACGTTTAGCAATATAGCTCAGCATAAAATTCTCGTTAAAAAACGCTATCTCAACGCGCGTATTTTTGTTCCGCTGCTGGGACAAACCAGCGATTAAAATTATAGCGTATCCCGGCCGGTGCCGGTTTTACTCCACGAAATCGCTTAGACACCGCTGGCAACGCCTCACCAATATAGAGAAAAGTGTAGGGTTGCTCTTCTGCCAATATTTCCTGGAAACGATCATAAATAACCTTACGCTGCTGCTGATCAAAAACCCGTCGCCCTTTTTCCAGCAAACTATCAACCTCGGGATTTTTAAAACCAATAAAGTTCAGCTGCCGGGGACCGGTTTTACTCGAATGCCAGATATTGTACTGATCCGGCTCAGGGCCACCCGTCCAACCAAGAATTGTTGCATCAAAATTGCCCGGATTGATGAACTCTTTGAGAAAAGTCGCCCATTCAATAATCCGTAATTTGACCTCGACACCAACTTCCTTAAAGCGCCGTTGAATAATTTCACCCGTCTTCGACCGCAGGTCATTCCCTTGATTAGTGACAATGGTAAAGGCCAACTTCCTGCCATCCTTGTCCAGAATGCCATCATCATCACGGTCCTGCCAACCGGCTTCAGCTAAAAGCTGTCGTGCTTTCTCCGGACTATACCCATATTTTGGAACATTATCATTATACACCCAGGTATCCGGCTTATACGGTCCGGTTGCCACCTTACCATAGCCGAGCAGAACACCATCAATAAGTTCCTGTTTATTAATGGCGTAAGAAAGGGCATGTCGGACCCGTTTATCCTGAAAAATGGGATGCTTCAAATTGTAGCCAAGGTAAGTATAACCAAAGTTCAAATAACGATATTTGCTATACAAACGTCTGAATACGGGAGTATCTGTCTGCCGATTAAACTGCAATGGGGAAAGCCCCATATAATCAAGACTGCCCGTTTGTAACTCAAGAAACTGGGTGGAGATATCAGGAATAATTCGATAGACAACCCGCTTGATATAAGGTTGTCCCTCAAAATAGTCCGGATTTGATTCAAGGACGATTTTCTCCCCTCCGACCCACTCAGAAAAACGATAGGGACCGGTCCCGATCGGCTTACGCGCCAATGAACTCTTGGTGATATCCTCCCCTTCCAGCAGGTGGCGGGGATGAATCGACATCGCCCAACTGATTAAGGCCGGAGCATAGGGTTTGTCATAGTGGACAATAAAAGTATATGGATCAGGCGTCTCTATTCCGGTCACCTGTTTGAACGATTCAGCATAAGCTGTTGGAGTTTTTGGATCGATATAAAGTTGATAGTTAAATTTCACATCAGCTGAAGTAAATGGTGCCCCATCATGCCAGGTAACCCCTTTATGCAGATAAAAAGTGATCGTCAAATTATCTTCTGATACATCCCAGGATTCCGCCAGGTCACCCTCTATCTGTAGATTTTTGTCGTAACGAACCAACCCGCTATAAATCAGACCATTGATCTCACTCGACGCGGAATCAGAAGCCAGAACCGGCAACAGAGTACTGGCATCCCCAATTGAAGATTCAATAAAAGTGTCGCCATATGCCGGGGTCAACACCTCTGTAATTCCTGGATGGCTGCTTTCATTACGGTTATCACAACCACCAAGAAGCAGAATAGCGAAAAGAAGCAACAGGGAATCCCGGTAAAAAATATTTTTCATTGGTTTATCCCAGCTCATTCAGGAAATTCTTCAATCGGAATGTTGACAGGGTCTTTTAAAGAAAACCGGATCGGCTCAATAGTTGCGTTAACCTTCAATTCGGAAAGTTCAAGCTTAACCCGAATCTTCTCCAGTGGCATCATAATTTTGATCCACTGGGGAAACTGGTTCTTTTTGGAAAATTTTTGATAATCAACTGCAAGATATTTTTCCTTGTCAGTAAAATAGCGACAACCGATCAGCTTAAGTTGCCGATCAAACAGCAACTCCTGACGACTATTCTTGTGACCTGACAAGGTCAAGGTTAAGATTTTTGACGACACCGTAATATTGCTCTCCTGGTGTTTAATCAGTGGCGGTCCATACAACAACAGGGCAAGCAAATCTTCCACCGCCAGAGGAACTTTGACAAAGCGATAAAGGTTTTTATAACTGGCTGGACCACGGTAAAACCGACCAGGAACCGTCGTATTTAAAAACACTGACAGCGTTTCACCGTCAGAGGCAAGCTGGAGCAGAAGCAGACCAAATCCGTTGAGCACATCAGTCCGCAAATGATCAGGCTTTTGCAAAAAAAGAAACTGTTGACTGGGGAAAAACTTAATTCCTGTAGTCATGGAGACACTCGCTGCGGCATCCAACGATGTATAACGCTTCGAGTTGGCGGAGACACTAGCCAATAACTCCTGTGCCGGAGGAATCTCGGTCCATACCGACTCAGGACGATGAATACAGCCACTCAGCAGAATAAGCAGGGTTAGAACCAACCAGCGCATTAATCTCTCTCCAATAGAAGTTGTCTGAGTTTTTCTTCAACCGATAACGTTTCCGGAGCTATTTTCAATGCTTCCCGGTAGGCTGATTCTGCCTTCTGAGAAAGCTTCATGGCCCGATAGAGATCACCAAGGTGCTCCTGAATTACTGCATCTTCAGGATGTAATTTACTCGCCTTTTCAAGCTGCTCACGGCTTTCAGGATAGCGCCCCAGCTTAAAATAGACCCACCCCAGGGTATCAGCGATATAACCACTTGGTTTCAGCTCCAACGCTTTCTCTGCTCGGGACAATGCCAGTTCAAGATCCATCCCGCTCTCTGCCTGCCCGTAAGCAAGGAAGTTCAAGGCGTCGGGATGAGCATCATCCAATAATAGAATTTTTTCCATTATCAGGATTGCCGCCTGATGCTTGTCCACCTTTTCATAGAGCGCCCCGAGCAGGTAAAGCAACTGAACATCTTCCGGATATTTCTCCACTCCGGCCAGGGCAATATCAATAGCCTGTTCATAGTCGCCACTATCATCGAGAAAAACGACAAGATAGTAATATAAATCCTGGCGCTCTGTCCCCTCCTTGAGCAACTGTTGTAAAATTAAAATGGCACGTTCATTCTGATCAAATCGTTTGTACAGATAGGCTAACTGCAATGCCGATTCAGTATAAATCGGTGAATCTTTGCTCAGCGGCTCTAAAACAGCAATCGCCTCTGCTAACTTCTCCTGCTCTGCTAGGGACATAGAGAGATAATAACGGCTGTCGCCTTCAACATCACCCGTTTGCAGGAGCAAACGGAACGTATTCTCAGCTTCAATCCATTTTTTTTGTTCCAACTGAATCAGTCCAATCTGATTGATCGTCTTCAGATTATCGGGAAACTGCTGCTGGATCGCTTTGAATTGGACCAGAGCCGCGTCCAACCGGTTCTGTTTAAGAAGCTGTTGTGCCAGCTGTTGCCTGACCGCTGCCGCCCGGGGATTTTTGACAATGAAGGATTCATATAATTCAAGGGCCGCGGCAGAATCCTCTTTCTCCAATATTTTTCCAAACTCAAGGACCACCTGCGACTGATCAGGCTGCCGTTCCAGTAACTGACGATAGGTGGCAGAGGCCTTATCCGGGTGCTGTTCACTCAGATAAAGACGTGCCAGGGTGAGTCGTGCAAGATCGGCATCCGGATGCTTTTCGAGCAGTGATTCTAATATAGTTATTGCCTCACCCTTTTGCTCCAGTCGGGCAAGTGCCATAGCCAACCGCAGCAGCAACCCGGTACTTTCAGGTTTCAGCTCTGCGGCACGGCGAAAATGGTCGACGGCCAGAGAATACTTTTGTTGAAAGTTCAAAACATCCCCAAGGAGTTCGTGCCCTGCAATATTTTCCGGATTCTTCGCTAACAAAGTTTCCAAAATAACAACCGCCTGCTCTGGTTGTTGCCGATGCAGATAGGCTCTGGAGAGAATCAACTGTAAATACTCAGACTGTGGATCAAAACTGATGGCCCGCTCAAGAGCAGGAATCGCCTCATCCCAACGATCTTCAGCTCCAAGCATTCTGAATTCACTGAAAGAAAAAAAGGCCTTAGCTTCCGGATCAACCTGCTTGGATTGATATTTAGCGGAACTGAGATTTTCCTGAACAGGTATTCGAGATTGATCAACAGCGACACAACCAGAAATAATTAGCAGAGCGAGAAAACAGCTGAAAACTATTTTTTTAACCTTTAAAACAGACTGAATCTTCAAAAACTGATCCTTCAGACTAAGTGAAATCATCTAAATAAGCGACTTATCGATAAGTAGCATACTCATTTCGCAAGGGTCAAACCCTTTAAGAATTGACTAACCAATCATACATACTTGAGATATCTATGTAAATTCCTTCTATGTGAAATTTATAATTATTTGTTGTAATTCTCCCCTTACAGGATTATTCTGTAGTACAATTGTTCATGATCAGAGAATTTAATCGCAAACTTTTTAGGATTTATTGATTAGAGCCGGGAAAGGTCTGCTGATGAAAGAATCAAAAAGAAGCTCAATCAGAGAAGCGTGGATTCTCTGTCTGATTCTTGGCTTGGTCATGATTAACTTCCCCTTTGTCCATATTTTCAACTCGACACAATCGTTTTTCGGTCTACCCAAGCTGGTCCTCTATTTCTTTATTGGCTGGCCCCTCTCAATCGGTGTTATCTGGTACTTTGTCCATTCCATAGAAAAAGATTCGCAAAATAGTTCTGTTGTAATAAAGGATAAAAACGAACCATGATTGCGGCAAAAACTATCCTTTTCATGTCTGTTATTTCAACAAAAATGGTTCTGTTCATTTCTTTAGGCTATTTTGCCCTGTTATTCCTGGTTGCCTGCTATGCCGAAAAATGTCGCAAAACTGGCACCTGTCTGCTGAAAAATTCACATGTCTACTCATTGTCGCTGGCGGTCTATTGCACCAGTTGGACATTTTACGGCAGTGTTGGTAAAGCGGCAACCAGTGGGCTGGATTTTTTACCAATCTACCTGGGGCCAACGCTGATTGCTTTTACCTGGTGGTTTTTACTGCGTAAGATGTTGCTTATCAGTAAACAACAAAATATCACCAGTATTGCCGACTTTCTTTCCAGTCGTTATGATCGATCCACCGTCCTGGGTGCAATTGTTACCCTGTTTGCGGTCTTTGGCATCACCCCCTATATCGCTCTACAGCTGAAAGCCATTGCCAACACGTTAAGCATCCTGACAATACCGTTGGCAACTCAGGATCATGGGTTGGGCAGCTACCTCCCGGGCAACATTGACATTGCCTTTATTGTCGCCCTGTTACTGGCGATATTCGGCATGTTATTTGGGGCCAGATCCCTCGATTCATCAGAGAAACATGAGGGGCTGGTCGTAGCGGTTGCCTTTGAATCAATTGTTAAGTTGGTTGCTTTTCTTGCCGTTGGCATTTTTGTGACCTACGGTTTATTTGATGGTTTTATTGACATTTTTCAACGATTTTCAGAACAATTCCCGGAACGTAGTGACCTGCTTCTCCTTGGCACAGCTCAAATTCCTTACATTAAATGGTTTACCTTAATTGTTCTGTCGATGATGGCAGTCATGTTTCTCCCCCGACAATTTCACATTATGATCACTGAAAATACCGATGAACAACACATAAAATCGGCAATGTGGAAGTTCCCTGCTTATCTCTTTCTAATAAACTTGTTTGTTCTCCCGATTGCCCTGGGCGGACTGATACTTAACGGGGGAGACACCTCTCAAGCTGACTATTTCGTTTTAACTCTCCCCCTCTCGACAGGACACCCCTGGTTGGCTCTGTTTGTCTTCATTGGGGGAATATCGGCCTCAGCTGGTATGGTCATGGTTTCCTCCGTCGCAACAGCAACCATGGTTCTGAATCACCTGGTCATGCCGATCATTCTCAAAATGAATTTTCGCTCCCAAAACCTCCCCCGGATTTTGATCAATATCAAACGACTCGGGATTCTTGGGATTATTTTTATCGGTTATTTCTATTTCAAGGCAATCGGCGATTCCTACGCTCTGGTTAATATGGGGCTGATCTCTTTTGCTGCAGTCACCCAATTTGCGCCAGCC
>JAUVCS010000016.1 GCA_030590745.1 Desulfuromusa sp. | reverse complement strand
TATGTCCATGAAGGGTTTTACCAGCAAACAATTTTCCACCGGGTCATTCCTAACTTCATGATTCAATGTGGTGGATTTACTGCTGAAATGGGACAAAAAAAGACCCGGGCTGAGATTAAGAATGAAGCTGATAATGGACTCAAAAACTCACGGGGTTCATTGGCTATGGCGCGGACCCAGGTCGTTGACAGTGCCAGCAGCCAATTTTTTATTAATCTGGCAGATAATGATTTTCTCAACCACCAAGGGAAAACCCCCAATGGCTATGGTTACGCAGTTTTTGGTCAGGTCATTGAAGGGATGGATATTGTTGATGAGATTGCCAAGGTCAGTACCGGGAACAATGGTCATCATCAAGATGTTCCGACAGAAGCTATCGTTATCGTAAATGTTTCTGTTGAAGAGCCCACCGATACCGAGTGATGGCACTGCGTGACTTTTTGAACCAGACAGGCACGGAACAGCAAAACATAAAAACCCTGCGGCTCCCTGCAGAATGGGAGCCACAGGATGCAATTCTGTTAGCCTGGCCCCATCAAAATACAGACTGGCTACCGATCCTTGATCAAGTCACAGAAGTCTATATTGAATTAATTCAACAGATCAGTCGCTTTGAAACAGTTATTATTGTTGCCCCGGAACTCAATCTGGTTCGCGCTACCCTGCAAAAAAACGCTATAGACCTTTCTCGCATTATTCTGCACCAGATTGAGACCAACGATACCTGGATTCGTGACTTTGGACCATTGACAGTTTACGCTGACGATCAACCAGTATTACTAGATTTCACTTTCAATGGCTGGGGGTCGAAGTTTCCAGCTGATAAAGATAACCGGGCAACCAGACATCTCTATGACACAGGGCTGTTCAGCAAAGGGCAACTATCTACCAGCAGCTTGGTTCTGGAAGGTGGCAGCTTGGAGAGTGATGGTGCAGGAACATTATTGACAACAACGACATGCCTGCTTAATTCCAACCGTAACCCACAGCTGGATAAAGGGGAACTTGAAGCAAAACTCTCCGGACACCTTGGTTACAACCATTTTCTCTGGCTTGACCATGGCTGGCTGGCGGGAGATGACACCGATTCACACATTGATACCCTGGCACGACTAGCCCCAAACGACACTATCCTCTACGTCAGATGCAACAATAAGACAGATGTACATTATCCGGCACTGAAAGAGATGGAAAAACAACTCCAGCAATTCAGGACGAAGGGGGGACAACCCTTTTGCCTTATCCCTCTCCCGATGCCACAGCCCTGTTACGATGGAACGGATCGACTGCCGGCATCTTATGCAAATTTCCTCATCATCAATCATGCAATTCTGGCTCCGATCTATAATGATCCGGCCGATACTCTGGTGTTAAAAATATTGGGAGAAACATTCCCGGGACGTGAGATCATCGGTATAGATTGCCGTTCGCTGCTCAAACAACATGGCTCACTCCATTGTATTACCATGCAACTTCCGCAAGGAGTCCTGCAATGAAACCGTTAAAAGTTGGACTGGTGCAACAAAATTGCATAAAAAATCCAACGGAAAATATCGAAAAAAGTTTCCAGAGAATCTATCAAGCAGCAGCACAAGGGGCCAAACTGGTGGTTTTACCGGAGCTACACAGCAGTCACTATTTTTGTCAGACTGAGGACATTGCCAATTTCGACCTGGCAGAGAGAATCCCGGGGGAGACAACTCGAAGATTTTCTGAACTGGCAAAAGAGTTGGGCATTGTTCTGGTGATCTCGTTATTTGAGAAACGTGCGGCGGGGTTATATCACAATACCGCTGTTGTACTGGAGAAGGACGGCAGTATCGCGGGAACCTATCGAAAAATGCATATTCCCGACGATCCTGGTTATCACGAAAAGTTTTACTTTACCCAGGGTGATCTTGGCTTTAATCCCATCAATACTTCAGTCGGGAAATTGGGAATCCTGATCTGTTGGGATCAATGGTATCCCGAAGCAGCTCGAATGATGGCTCTGGCTGGAGCAGAAATCATCATCTATCCAACCGCTATCGGCTATGATCCAAGGGATGAAGTGGTGGAACAACAACGTCAACTGAGCGCGTGGATGACGGTACAACAGGGACACGCCATCGCCAATGGTCTCCCGATCATCAGCGTCAATCGTGTTGGGTTTGAAGCTGACCCCAGTCAGGCCACTCCCGGGATCGATTTCTGGGGAAACAGTTTTGTTGCCGGTCCTCAGGGTGAGATCCTCGGTCAGGCGAGTGCAAAAGAAGAAGAGCTCTTATCTGTCGATATTGATCTCAACCAAAGTGAAAAAGTTCGTCAAATCTGGCCATTTTTCCGTGACCGGCGCATTGATCAATATCAGGAACTCCTCAAACGCTTTCGCGATTGAATCCCGATAAAAAGAGGGCAAGCCCGTAGACTTGCCCTCATCAAAACCTTATCGTAATCGGCCTAAAGACCGGCACGCGACCTGAGTGAATCAGCTCGATCGGTAAATTCCCAAGTGAATTCAGGTAGTTCTCGGCCGAAATGACCATAAGCCGCAGTCTGACGATAAATGGGTCTAAGCAGATCAAGCTGCTGAATAATAGCCGCAGGGCGCATATCAAACTCATCCTGAACAATCTTGGCAATCTGGTTTGACGGTATTTGCCCGGTACCAAAACTGTTAATCATAACGGAAACCGGTTCCGCAACCCCAATGGCGTAAGCCAGCTGCACTTCACACTTACTGGCCACCCCGGATGCAACAATATTTTTGGCAATATAACGGGCCATATAAGAAGCACTCCGGTCGACTTTTGACGGGTCTTTGCCGCTGAAAGCACCCCCACCATGGGAACCCTGACCACCATAGGTATCGACAATAATCTTACGACCAGTCAAACCACAATCCCCCATCGGACCACCAACAACAAAACGACCCGTCGGGTTGATCAGGTAACGGGTTTTGTCATCAAGTAGATCAAGTGGTAAAATTGGCCGGATAACCTTCTCGATAACCGCCTCTTTCAAATCATCGTAGCTGACATCCGGACCATGTTGAGTTGAAATGACCACCGTATCAATCCGGGTAGGCTGATCATCAATGTATTGGATTGACACCTGTGATTTACTATCCGGACGCAAAAAATCAAGTTCTTTACTTTTACGAACTGCCGCCAGTTTCTGGGTTAATTTGTGAGCCAGAGTGATCGGCATTGGCATCAATTCGGGGGTTTCATTGCAGGCGAAACCAAACATCAGACCCTGATCTCCGGCACCTTGCTCAGTAAATAGACCCTCCCCTTCACTGACCCCCTGAGAGATATCAGGAGATTGCTGATCGATTGAAGTCAGAACCGCACAGGTCTTATAATCAAAGCCGATGGCGGAATCGTTATAGCCAATTTCTTTAATCGTTTGTCTGACAATTGCAGGCAGATCAGCATAGGCGGTTGTGGTAATTTCCCCCGCAATAACAGCCATGCCAGTTGTCACCAACGTTTCACAGGCAACCCGGGCTTTCGGATCCTGCGCCAAAATAGCGTCAAGCACAGCATCAGAAATCTGATCTGCAACTTTATCGGGATGCCCTTCTCCCACGGATTCTGATGTAAATAGAAAATCGGTCATTGACATTTATGATTGTCCCTTTCTTTATCTTTAATATTATCGGTAGATTTATATTAACGGCTGCGAAAAAAGATCTGGTAGCCGCTCACCCATTTCATGATCAATGGCAGTAGAGACCTCTTTACCGGTCGACAGTAACAATAATTTCTCAACCAGAAGCTCTCCATCTTGCTTGGAAACCTGCCGCAGCACCCGTTTCACCCGTGGGACACAGGCAGGATTCATGGAGAGTTCATCAAAGCCTAGACCAACCAGTACCAAAGTGTAAAGGGGCTCCCCGGCCATTTCGCCACAAATACAAACTTCGATGTCAGCAGCGTTCGCCGCCTCACAAGTTGCTTTCAGAGCACGCAGGATTGCGGGATGAAGCGGCTCATAGAGGTAAGCAACATGTTCGTTACCTCGATCGACAGCAAGAAAATATTGGATCAGGTCATTGGTCCCAATGGAGAAGAAATCAACTTCTTTTGCCAAGAGGGAGGCTATCATAACAGCTGATGGTGTTTCAATCATGATCCCGATAGAAAAGTTGGGATCATAGCTGACCCCCTCTTGATCCAATTGAGCTTGGATATCATAGAGGATTTTCTTACAGGCTCTGATCTCTGCCACTCCACTGATCATTGGAAACAAAATTCGTACCCGACCACAACTGGAAGCTCGCAATATGGCCCGTATCTGAATTTTGAACAACTGCTCCTCTTGCAGGGAAAAACGGATAGCCCGCAACCCCATAGCCGGATTATCTTCATCTGCCAAATTCAGTTCGGGGACAAATTTATCACCCCCGATATCAAGAGTTCTGATCGTCACCGAGGCCCCTTCTGCCTGACGAAGGATCTTACAGTAAGCGAGATATTGCTCCTCTTCATCGGGCGGTTCACTTCGGCCCAGATAGAGAAATTCGGTTCGATAGAGACCTATCCCTTCGGCTCCATGCTTTTTTGCCTGCTCCATATCACTGGCAATCTCCAGATTAGCACGTAGTGGAATACGCACCTGATCGGTGGTGACAGAGGGAAGATCAAAATAATTCTCTAGCTCTTGCTCCAGATAATCATAGGATTGTTTGCGTTGTAAATATTCCTTAAAAGTTTCTGCCGATGGGTTAAGAATGACAACCCCATTGGAACCATCGATAATAACCGGCATTCTTTCAGAGACCAGAGAAGTGATCGATTCTAAACCAACAACCGCCGGGATATCCAATGAGCGGGCTAAAATGGCCGTGTGTGACGTTCGCCCCCCTTTATCAGTCATAAACCCAAGAATTTTAGAGCGGTCAAATTGCATCGTTTCAGCAGGGGATAAATCATGTGCAACCACTAACGATTTACGACCGATTTTTCCGATAGTGCGCTCGCCAACCCCGGTCAATATTCGTAGTAGACGCTCCCCCACCGCGTCAACATCAGAACGCCTCTCTCTTAAATATTCGTCATCAATATTGTCAAACAGGGCACGCAGCTGTTCAAGGATCTGGGTCAAAGCCCCTTCAGCATTCAGCCGCTCCCGAATCGCTTTTTTAGTCCCCTCGACCAACATTTCATCTTCAAGGATCAGCTGGTGGGTATCAAGAATATAGAGATGTTCACGCAAATGCGGTTGTCTGGAAACTGCCTGTTTAATCTTTTGCAACTGTTCACCAGCCTGGTCAATCGCCTGCTGGAAACGCAATAATTCTGGATCGACCTCTTCGTCAGAAATGGGTGAGAAATCAACCATAGGACGTTGATCAACCAGACTGATCTCCCCGATGCTGATCCCGGGAGAGACACCAATTCCAACCAGATAAGTATCTTCAGTAGCCTTAATCTTCACCAAACCCAGCCTCAATTAGTTCGGCAATAACATCCATTGCCTGCTGCTCATCATCACCTTCAACCATCACAGCAATCTCTGTTCCCTGCGGTGCTGCAAGCAGTAAAATTCCCATGATACTTTTACCATTCACCTCTATGTCATCTTTGATTAAGTTGATTTCAGAGCTGAACCGACTGGCTGTCTGGACAAGTTGGGCAGCCGCCCTGGCATGCAATCCCAACCGATTGACAATCTTAAAATTACGGTTTTGCATAATTCCACTTTCCCCTCAAAAAACCATCAATTGGACAACATCAGCCCAGAACAATCCAATTAAAAAAATAGCACTGACAGTTATGATAACCAGCAACAATGTTGAGATCCCTTTACGTGCCACCAGCCCTAACATAACCATCGGGATCAGAGTCAGCATCCCCAACCAACTCGGCAATTGATGCTGGGTCAGCTGAGAAAAGACCATAAATGCACTCAGCCCACCAAGAATGACAACTGCCGCTTCCTTGGTATGGATAGCTAAATCCGGCAATTTATGTCGTTGAATAAATTCAACTGATTTCAAACCATGACGATAACCATGAGAAAAGAATACCGTTCTGATCCAGATCGGGACAATATTATACAGCAGGACAAATATCAACGGTGCCCAGAGAATCCCTTTTACCGCAAAAAACAGCGCCACCCCGGCAACCAGTGGACGCAACCCACCCCAGAAAAAAGCATCTCCGATGGCTGCATAAGGAGCTGCAACCATCTCTTTAAAATCATCAATTTCAACTTCAGGTACAACAGTTCCGGAAGCCCGATCCTCTTCCAAGCGAAGAACTGCCCCGGCAACCAAAGGGGCAAAGTAGACATGGGTATTGAAATAGCCAATATACTTGAGACTCACCTCCGGCAGTTTTTCCTTGCCATAGAGTTTTCTTAACCCCGGGAATAGCGCGTAGAAAAAACCGATTCCCTGGAGAGTTTCGAAATTCCAGCTGGCCTGCAAGAGCAACAATCGAAACCATATATGGAGGCGGGTTCGCCATGAAATAGCCATCTTCACACCAACCACATTAATAGAAAGGACATGCAAAAAGCGGCACAAAACAAGGTAATTGCCCGGCTGACGTTGATCGTTCCCAAAATGACCGTGATTCCCACCAGAGGAAAAGCCAGTTGCATCCAGCTGGACGAATAGCTCAGTGGCTGTTGAACATAGGGCCACAGTAGCGGAATAATTGACCAGCCTCCCAGGATAATAACTGCATAAGTTCCCAATGAGGAGAGGGAAAAGCTGATCAACCCACGTAAATGTTGACCTTCAGCAGCGAGGAACGATCCCCGACTCAGGGCAGAAGAAACCTGCTTGACCAGCCGCACATTATATTCTCTGGCATAGCGATCAAAATATTGACCAACCTTGCCGAGGGGGATCGCCACAAACAAGCACAGCAATAACAATTCTGTCCCTGAAGCATCTAATGATTGTCCCAGAGCTATGACCAGCACACTACTGGCAATTGCCACCTGAGTATCATCAGGCGGAACCGCAGCACCGACCGGTAACCGGGCCAGCCAGAGCAGTTCAACCATCACCCCTATCTGTAAACCAACCAAGGGTTCTCCAAGAAGTAGAGCAGTCAAAGGGGCTGCGACTATCGGCCGCGAAACCATCATCTGCAGAATCGCCACACGATCCAGACCACAGATCAAAGAGACCAGAGCTCCAAGGGTCAGACTGAGTGTCATCTAGTTTCCCTTTTTGTCACAGGAATCAACTTTCGCCAGGGGCGCCCGCCATCTGCTGGAATACAGCGAGCGGTGATCTTGACTCCTGCCTGATCAAGTAATTCCAGATCATCCAGATCAGCCGGATCAAGAAATAGAGTACAGCTGAGCCGGGCTTTACCTCTCTCTGCCTGTAGATTCCCAAGGTTCAACCGATCATAGATCAAGCCACCCTGATAGGCACGAACAGCATCTGCCGTTGTACCAAACAGCAGGAGAATTCTCCGTTTTTTGAGCTGGGGTGAATTCAACAGAAGAATCGCCTCTGCAACAGTACCGATTTCAACCTGCATCCGACTGGGGACTGAAGCTTGCATCATTAATTTCTGCAACGGTTTCCGGGCAATGTTATCATTGGCAACAACAATGCAATCGGCCCGGATAAAAGGAACCCAAGCTTCCAGAACCTGGCCATGAATCAACCGGTTATCTATGCGGACAAGGACAAGAGCCATAACTCTCCAATAAATCGTTCTACCTGGTAGATCTCAGTAACTCAGAAGGACGGATAATCGCATTTTTCCCGTAATCTTTGAGCAGGGTCACCAAACCGTCCAGATTTTGATTCATCCGCGAACCGACCCCCTTGATCAGCATCGGCAAATTCACCCCGGTCAGGATCTCCACCACCCCCTCCTGAAGCAATTCAGCACTAATATTGGTCGGGGTACCGCCGAACAGATCAGTTAAAATAATAATCCCATCACCATCTATTCCAACTTGAGCAACCACCTGATCTAATTTTTCCTTAGCAGTATCTAACGACATTTCACGATCGATGCTGAGAGACGCTACCCTCTTGAGTGGACCAAGGATCAATTGAGTTGCCTGAATTAATTCATCAGCCAAACCAGCGTGAGTCACAACTACAATACCAATCATCCGCTAACCCTTATCAACATCCCGATGGTTGACCCGGAGAATAACACCCGACTCAGGAAAATTGCTGGAGAGATCTTCAACAATAGAAACGCTCCGATGTCTTCCCCCGGTGCAGCCAATGGCAACCGTCAGGTAACTTTTCCCCTCAGCTTGATAATGGGGGAGCAAAAAGCCGAGCATATGGTCAAGATGCTGGCGGAAATCACGACAAGTCTGCTGCGAGAGGACATATTGCCGCAACTTTGGATCTAAGCCTGTCAGGGGTCGTAGTTCATCAATGTAGTGTGGATTGGGTAAAAAACGGACATCAAAAACCAGATCAGCAGCCGGTGGAAGACCATAACGGTAACCAAATGATTCCAAATTAACAATCAGCAGGGAATCATGTTTCTCACCCAGAAATCCCAGGATCAGATCACGCAGTTGCCGTGAGTTCAGATTACTACTATCGATAACCTTCGTCGCACTATCGCGTAATTGATGGAGCTGCTGACGCTCCTTTTCTATCCCGAACTGAAGAGTTTCAACCGTCGCCAGAGGATGCAGACGCCGGGTTTCAGAGTAACGTCGTTGTAACACTGCATCGGCTGCTTCAAAAAACAAAATTTCGAGCTGGTAACCTTCCCCCTCTAAGTGGGCAAAGGTTTTGTCATATTCACTTAAGAAACCACGGTTACGAACGTCAATAACCACGGCAACATCGGCATTGGGATTCAACTCCTCCCGAGCCCTCTGCATAAAATCCGGCAACATCACCAGCGGCAGGTTGTCCACGACGAAAAACCCCTGATCCTCCAGCACCCTGGCTGCAGTACTTTTCCCGGAACCAGAGAGTCCGGTAATAATCAGTAACCGGCGACTCATTCCAGATTGTCCCCGATAATATTGTGCGAGTGGAGATATGCCGTTTCAGCCATCCGTTTCTCCAACAGTTCCTGAAATTCACGGGCACTATGATAACCCATCTCTTTCAGCAGTTGATTACGT
This sequence comes from Desulfuromusa sp., assembly GCA_030590745.1. GTDB lineage: Bacteria > Desulfobacterota > Desulfuromonadia > Desulfuromonadales > Geopsychrobacteraceae > Desulfuromusa. Next base: position 1,544 of record JAUVCS010000016.1, on the reverse strand, counting down.
GCTGCAACTTCAACGATGGTGCTGATATTCCGTCCTGGAGCGACCGGTATCTTCACAAATGGGAGGTCAACTCCATGGATATTAAATACCTGATTTTCCACCCCCAGGCGATCATACTCCTTATCATCTTCCCATTTTGCCAGCTCAACAACCAGATCAATTTTTTTGCGTTCCCGAATTGCTGCGACACCAAAAAGGTGCTTGATATTAAGAATCCCCAGACCACGAATTTCCATATGGTAGTGAAGCAGATCCATCCCTTCACCAAAAATGACCGCAGGGAGTTTAAATCGTACTTTGATAACATCATCAGCAACCAGACGGTAACCACGCAAAATCAGCTCAAGAGCACACTCACTTTTCCCCACCCCACTCTTACCTTGGATCAAGACACCAACCCCAAGGATATCCATCAAAACCCCGTGCAGAGTCGAAGTCGGCAATAGCCGCTCTTCCAGAAAACGGGTCAAGAGAGCAATGAAATTAGAACTGAGATGTTTAGTTCTTAAAAGGGGAGTATTGCCTGCTTCAGTATGTTCAATCAGATAATCAGGAGCTTGCTGATTTTTAGTAATAATTAAACAGGAGAGGTTCTTGCGGCAGACACCACGAAGTTTTCTAACCGCCTCCTCCCGTGGCATATTTTCCAGAAAATTCAGTTCCGTCGAACCAATTATCTGCACCCGATCGGGGTGCAGGCTATCGGTATAGCCGGCCAGAGCAAGTCCCGGCTTCTGAATCCTTGGAACTGAAACGGTATTGGACAATCCCCCGGCACCGGACAACAGTTCCAAATCCAGACCGGATTCTTTTTCATCAAGTATTTCCTGAATGGTAAGTTTTGGCATAATTTTGCAACCTGATTATCCACCGGGGCAATGATGGTACCCAAAAAAAATCAGGACTGTTCCTCTTGGTCAAGAATAGCCTGATAAATCGCCGCCTGATCAGGAGCATCAAGCAGCTTTTTCCTGACCGAGACATCTTTTAATAATTTGGAAATTCTGGCCAGGGTTTTCAGGTGGACACCAACCGACTCCTCAGGAGCAATCAGCAGAAAAAACAGGTATGCCGGTTGCCCATCCATCGATTCGAAATCAACCCCCGAATGACTCCGCCCAAAAACCAGTTTCAACTCGGGAATCCCCGCTAATTTACCATGGGGAATGGCGACACCATCACCGATTCCGGTGCTGCCAAGTCTTTCTCGCTCCTGTAGAACAGAAATCACAGCATCCCCATTTAAAGATGGATCACAGGAGATCAATGAATCGGTCAATTCGACAAGAGCTCTAGGTTTATCCTTAGCTTGCATATCAGCAATAATAGCTCTTGGATCCAGCAGTTCAGATATTTTCATAATCACAATCTTATCAAGTCAGAAATAGAAAAATACGGGTCTCTCTCCCTTACAGAAAAAAGACCCGTTACAAATATTAACTCCCTTGCGGGACGATCAAACCATAGTTACCATCTTTACGCCGATAAACAACATGCATCTCTGCGGTGTTATCATCAGTAAAAGCAAGGAACTCCTTGTCGAG
>JAUVCS010000169.1 GCA_030590745.1 Desulfuromusa sp. | reverse complement strand
ACCACAGCAGGAAAAAGAGGACAATCTGAATGGAGCAGTTACCGCAGCAATATTGATGCAGAATCCGGCACTTGCTGCCGAAGGGCAACTGGATGAGATACTCCCCATTGCCAAAGAGATCAGTGCTGAAATCAATAAAGCAGAAAATGATAAAGATAGAAGAAACACCCAACCGACCGACACAGCTGATCCGGGGCTCCCACCCCCCCCACCGGTAAAACCTGGAGTGAGGTGGTCCACATCAGGAATCTGGTGTGGTGGAGCAGGTGCAGCACTTTTTATCTTCATTTTAGCTCTGTCTGAAATATCCAACGGTGAATTCTTGAACAAAGTTGCCTATTACTCCTTTGCTTCAGGAGCTATCCCCTTTGCCATTGCACTGCTGATGTTCTGGTATACTTTCTATTTTCTGCGGATGAAACGACAGATAGAAAATACCCCGACCAGCAAAGTTCGATCAGTTGCTATGGGAATGGTCGAAGTTAAAGGACAGGCGATTCGTAGCTATGCTTTGATTTCACCCATGTCAAACACCCCCTGTGTTTTTTACCGACTCACCAAATATCGCCGGAATATGAAAAATCAGTGGCAAGTCAATAGTGTCAGCAGCAGCGACAACGTTCCGTTCCTGCTCGAAGATAATACTGGCCGAGTTGAAATTGATCCGGCAGGATGCCGAGTCAGTGCCGGGTCGAAACAGGAAGGGATTCCCGGTCAAACGGGATTGATGCGGCTGAGTCATGACAGTGACGAAAAATGGGTTGAGGAAGTTGTTGTTGATGGAACCCTTCTCTACATTCTTGGCTATGCTTCAGTCAAGCGTGCCAAAGGGCCCACTCTGACGGAGCAGAAGATCACCGCCCTGCGTGAACTGAAACAAAACCGCCAGGATTTGCAACAATTTGATCGTAATGGTGATGGAGAAATCGATGCAGACGAATGGGACGCGGCCCGTGCTGCAGTTGAAGAAAAAGTGATGCGGAACTCGCTACAGAATCTGCAGCAGCGGAAAAAACAGGAAGAGCATGTGGTTATCGGCAAGAAAAAAGGACGACCACTGATCATCACCGAAACGCACTCTGAAGAGACCCTGACGACACGTTATTTTTATTACGCTATTCCGCTGTTTCTTGCCGCAACCGCAACGACCGGCGGGGCAATATATTTACTGTTAAACTATCTATAACCAATCCTTCTCCATGAGGGAGAAGGAACTAGAAGCGTAATCGGAGCTTAAGGTTCAACATATAACCAATAACAAGGAGACAAACTATGGGCGGTTTTATCACACTGGGAATCTTTGTAGCCATATTCCTCGCACTTATTATCTATATCGTTGTTATCTATAATGGCTTTGTCGCATTAAAAAATAATATCGAGAAAAATTGGAGCAATATCGATGTCCTCCTCAAGCAGCGCTATGACGAGCTACCAAAGCTGATCAAGGTTTGCGAAGGGTATATGCAGCATGAACAGAAAACCCTGGAAGCTGTTGTAAAAGCCCGCTCAATGGTTAATTCTGCCAGAGGTGATGAGCAAAAACTTCAGGCGCAGAGCATGCTGACTGACACGTTAAAATCATTATTTATGGTGGTGGAGCGTTACCCTGACCTGAAAGCCGACACTGGTTTTCGACAACTCAGCAACCGCATCAGTGAAATTGAAGATCAGATCGCTGACCGACGAGAGCTATATAATGCTTCGGTCACCATCTACAATACCCGGCTTGAGCAGTTTCCTGATGTCATTATTGCCAAAGGATTCAACTTTGACAAACGGACCCTATGGACCATAGATCCGGCACATCGTCAGGATGTCGAAGTCAATTTTCAGCACGGTTAACTTCTATCATTATTTAATGGCTAAGGGGGAGGCAGTCTGTCGAAGACTGCCCCTCCCTTGCCCGCTGCTATCAATAAAAACATCCCTCTGGTTAATCATCAGATGAGAGTTGTCACTCCATCGAGCACACCCCCGAAGTTAGATCAAATCACTCTCTATCAATCGTTTATCCAGCAACTGATAAAAGCTCTATTTGATATTTCTCCTTGACTGCGAGTATCATTCAATTATGCTCACGCTTGAGATAAGGAGAACCTTATGACAGAAGAAATTGATCAACTGAAGTTTTGCGAACTACGTGCCAAAGGGCTGATGGAAGAGATCGACAGACGTTCGACAAATCCAACTGTTGTGTGTGGAAAATGTGGCGCGAAAGCTGATTTACCGGAAGATTTACACAATCCTCGCCCATTAATAAAAAAGAAGCTTGATAACTTTTGGGGTTAGAACCGACGATGCAAAAAATTCTGGAGTTCTTTGCAGAAAATGACCATTTTGCCCGCCACTGCGGGATCGACCTGCTGGAGGTAAAACCCGGTTGGGCCAAAGCCAGAATGAAAATTCAACCGATCCATTTGAATGGTGCAAAAACCGTCCATGGGGGGGCAATTTTCACCTTGGCCGACTTCACCTTTGCCGCAGCAGCTAACAGTTGGGGCCAACTGGCTTTAGCTATCAATACTTCGACGGTGTTTATTAAATCAGCTCATAGTGGAATCCTTTATGCCGAAGCAAAAGAGCTTTCCAAAACCCGGCAATTGGGAAATTATCAGGTTGAAATTACTGATGGACAGCAATTGATTGCCCAGTTTCAAGGGACTGCCTATCGTAAAGAGGTCAACTTGATAGACGAAGCACGGATGGATAGATAAATGGGCCGATGGTTTGGTAAAAAAAAGATTGCACTGGCCCTGGGTGGTGGAGCAGCACGTGGCCTCGCCCATATTGGTGTTCTGCAGGCCTTCGAAGAATCTGGAATCCCGGTTGATCTGATTGCCGGGACCAGCATGGGGGCGATTATTGGAACCATGTATGCGGCCAACCCCGATATAGCGCAGTTAAAAGAGCAGATGCTTGAGTATCTCGAGAGTGATATTTTCAAAAAATCCCGTCTTGATTTTATTGTAGAGAACAAAGAGAGTATTGAAGGAGAAGGTCTTTTCTACCGTTTTTCATACCTTGCGAGAAAAAAAATCTTCTTCACCCTGGCGATGTCAAAACTTTCATTTGTTTCTCCACAAACCAGAGACGACAGTTTAAAGCTTCTGCTCCCCGATATTGACCTTGAAGAGACCCGGATTCCAGTCGCGGCAGTTGCCCTAGACTTGGTCAGTGGCAGGGAGATTGTTCTCAAAGAAGGGTCGCTGATTAAAGCAGTTGCCGCCACCAGTGCCCTGCCGGGGATTTTGCCACCGGTTGAATATGACGGAATGGAGTTGGTCGATGGTGGTTGGATTGGCGCAATCCCGGTCGGTCCGGCAAGGGAGATGGGTGCCGATATTATTATTGCGGTCGATGTTGCTTGTCATTTGAGTGAGATGGAGCCCCTTGACAGTGGTTTGGATGTTGTTTTCAGAGCAGATGAGGCAACTAGATACCTCCTCTCGCAACTGCAACTAAAACAAGCCGACCTGGTTATCTGCCCACCCACCG
>JAUVCS010000116.1 GCA_030590745.1 Desulfuromusa sp. | reverse complement strand
CAATACCGCTGATATGTAATGTCACGTAACAAGGAAACGATTAGGAACACATCTGAAATAACTCACATAACAACTGCATGAACCCGGACTGGTAAAGGTTGCTTCGCTTCGCCCCGCAACTTTTGCCAGCCGGTTATGCTGGACGTTAGGTGCCACTGTTGGAATAGCCATTGATCAATTTAATCTTAGCTGATGTATTGTTATTACTTCATGTATTGGTTGTTGTATTTATTGTAGTTGGGCTCGTTGTCATATATGTAGGCTGGGCTCTTGCTTGGTCTTGGGTAAGAAACCCCTGGTTTCGTATATTACATGTCGCTGCTATTGGCATCGTCTCAATACAGTCGTGGATTGGTGTGATATGCCCGTTAACAATTTGGGAAATGTTGCTTCGTAATCAAGCAGGTGATACTGCGTATTCAGGTACATTTATATCGTATTGGTTAGAAACCTTGTTGTATTATCAAGCTCCAGCGTGGTTATTTGTGGTTGTCTATTCCGCATTTGGTGCATTGGTTGTCGCCAGTTGGTTTATTGTCCATCCGCGCTCGTTTGGAAGCTCCTAAAATATTATGTCACCTAACCAATCGCTGCCCCGGATCCAAAAAAGCTGAGGTGGACATTTGATCTGTCCACCTCAGCTTAATTGATAATTCAAGAACTAGGAGACTGTCAGACTTTACAAGAATTTACTACGAAACCGCCTGATCGGTGCATATTTCCATATATTTTCGACAAATAGCGGTGCTATTCGCTCTCAAATCTACGAAAATCTTCCCTCGAACAGTCGATTTCTCGTTATAATTCGCAAAGCCCGACAACCTCCTAGGTTTTCTGCCATTTTACCCGATAGAAAATAACATAGAATACCGGGACCAGAATCAGGGTTAAGACCGTGGCGAAGGTCAGTCCACCCATGACAGTTACCGCCATCCCCTGAAAAAAGGGGTCAACGACCAACGGCAGCATCCCTAAAACCGTTGTGACAGCAGCCATGCAGACGGGCCGCATCCGGCTTACTGATGCATCCATCACCGCATTGAACTGATCTTTCCCTTCAGATATTTCGATATTTATCTGATCCATCAGGACAATTGCATTTTTTATCAACATCCCGGTGAGACTCAACATCCCCAATAGTGACATAAAGCCGAAGGGGATTCCTGAACCAAGTAAGCCGACGGTGACTCCAATCACGGCAAATGGGACCAACAGTAAAATGATCGCCGGTTGTCTGAGATTATTAAACAGCATGATAATGATTAAGATCACCGCCAGAGTTGGAGCCGCCATATTCGCTTTGATTCCAGCTTGAGCCTTAGCTGAGTTCTCCTTTTCAGCACCCCAGGCCAATTCATAACCGGCAGGGAGCTCAATCTCCTCAATTTCTTTCTGTACTGCTATCTGCATCTCACTGGGCAACAGGCCAAATTGAATATTCCCCCGAGCCCGGATTGTCAGTTTGCGATTAAAACGCATTCTGAACGGGTCTTCGGCAACGGTGTCAAACCCTGAAACGACTTGATTGATAGGGATCGACTTTTTAAGAGCTGGGCTGTAAACCTGAAGATCCTGCAGGTTTTCAACCGCCAGCCTTTCATCTTCCGGCAAGCGGGAGATAATCGGCAGAAGGTCATCTCCCTCACGATAGAGCCCAACCTGAGTTCCCGAAACCGCGCTTTCAAGTGTTTGGGATAACATCGTTCGAGAGACACCCGCCTGTTTGGCTTTAACTTCATCAAATAGGGGGACGATTTTTTTCACTGGTGGTCGCCAATCATCCCAAACCCGGGCACTGTAGGGGTAGTTACGCATAATTGTTTTAGCTTGTTCCGAAAGCCGCCGCAGTACTTCACCGTTTGTCCCGGAAAAACGTGCTTCAAGATCAAAATCATCTCCCGGCCCTAAAGCAAATTTACGTAAAACCGGTTCGGCAGCGGGAAAGTTGTCTGCAATATACTTTTCGATTTCAGGGACCAGCGCTTCAACGTCACGGTAATCATGTACTGAGACCAGCATCAGCCCATAGCCGTCATCGCTGGTCTGCTCGGTTACAAATGTCAGAATAAAACGGGGTGCTCCATCACCAATATAGGAAGCAACCGAAGCAACCCGCTCATCTTCAAGGATATGTTTTTCAATCTTACTGATATCGGCCACTGTTTGGTCGATATCGGTCCCCGATGGCAACCAGTAGTTCAGCAGAAACATGGGTTTGGTTGAGGGGGGAAAAAAGCTCCCCTTTAAGAGTCCAAAGCCGTAAAAAGAGGCAAACAGCATCCCGATTGCCAATAATACCGTTACCCACCGCAGACGAATACTCAGTGAAAGCATTTTTTTGTAGGTGACGAAGATAAAGCCTTTGTATGGATCCTGTGGCTCTTCGTCAGGATCCCCCCCCTTCAAAAACATTTTGCAGAAAAGTGGAGTGATGGTAATGGCAATGATCCAACTCATCATCAAGGAGATCAGCATCACCTGGAAGAGGGAACGGCAAAATTCCCCGGTACTATCCTGGGACATCCCAATTCCCCAGAAAGCCAGAACGGCAATAATAGTTGCTCCTAAAAGGGGCATTTGGGTCTGCCTGACAACTTCTCCGGCAGCTTTGATTCGATCCATTCCGGCATTGATCCGGATCAACATCCCCTCAGTGACAACAATGGCATTATCAACCAGCATTCCCAGGGCAATAATTAAGGCCCCCAGAGAGATTCGTTCAAGACTGATCCCCCACATGTCCATGACAATAATGGTTCCAAGGACTGTAATCGCAAGGATTGACCCGATCAGCAGACCACTGCGTACCCCCATAAATATCAGCAGCACAATCACAACAATGCCGATGGCTGCAAGGAAATTCATCACAAAGGCTTTGATTGACACGGTGACATCAGTTGCCTGGAAATTAATCACCTGGATGTCCATACCGACCGGCAACATCCCCTTTAACTCACCCAGGCGATGCTTGACCCTTTCGCCCAGCTTGACAACGTTGCCCCCTGTAGCAATGGAAATACCCATTGAAATAGCCGGAACTCCGTCAAAATGTAAAACCTGCGCTGGTGGGTCTATATAGTCACGCACGACGGTACCGATATCTTTCATATAGATAACGGTATTTGACTCCGGGTCACGAATCTGCAGGTTTTCAATACTTTCAATCGAGTCATAGGTTCCGGAGGGGCTGATTCGGATATATTCGGTCCCTACGCGGATAGAGCCTGCCGGAACGACCATGTTTTGTTCTTCTAATGAGGCATAAACGGTATCCAGCCCTAAACCAAGTTGGGCCATGCGGGACGTAGAAATCTCGACAAAGATAGCTTCTTTCTGGACTCCCCAGAGAGTGACCTTAGAAACATTTTTCACCAGAAGGAGTTCTTTACGAAGGTAGTCGACCGCATCTTCCAGCTCTTTGTGGGTGTAACCTTCGCCGGTAACGGCAAGGAGGATTCCATAGACATCACCAAAATCATCGTTGACAATGGAAGGGAGGGTTCCCGGTGGCAACTCTCCTTGAACATCACCAACTTTACGGCGTAATTCATCCCACACCTGGGGGAGCGCGTCCGCACCATATTGATCTTTTATGGTCACAGTAATGATGGACATTCCCGCTTTGCTGATGGATACAATCTCATCCAGTTGCCCCAATTGCTGAATAGCAGTTTCAAGTAGGTCAGTAACCTCTTCTTCCACTTCTTGAGGGGATGCACCGGGGTAAGCAGTAATGACGACAGCATCTTTAACCGTGAATTCGGGGTCTTCCAACATTCCTATTTTGGTAAAGGAGATGATTCCACCAACCACAAGTAAAAATGTAATCACCAGAGATATGGTTTTTTTTCTAATTGAGTATTCAGCTAAATTCATGGCTCCTACTCTCCCATCGTACCGGTAAATTCGCGCACCTTAAGGCCTTCGGTCAAGGTTTGAACCCCGGCTGTAATCAATTTATCCCCCGTAGCAAGCCCGGTTTTTATTATAATATTACCTTCGTTAGTCATTGTCCCAACGGCAACCGGGTGACGGGTTATCTGAAATTCAGGACTGACTTTCCAGATATACGCTTGCCCTTTCTCATCATAGAAAATTGACTCAACCGGGATTTCAATTGCACTTTTTGTTGCATCGATCACTTGGACAAAAACCGTAGCGGTCATCCCATCAAGAAGCGTTTTTCCTGCTGGCATCGGCATGGTTAAGATGGTTCGGAAGGTCTGGGTCTGAGAGTCGGCCTCCACCGCATATTCTTTAATCTTTAAAGAAAATCGCTCCCCCGGGTAGTTGGCAAATTCAGCAGTAGTCTCTACTGATGCCCCGGTCTTATTTTTGCTCATCACATTCTCCGGAGTATTAACAACGACCTCTATCGCCGAAATTTTTTGTAATGAAACGATTGGATCCTTAGCCTGAATGACCTGATAATTATCGATAAATCTTCTTCCGATGATGCCGCTGAAAGTGGCTCTAAGGTTGGTATCGTTAAATGACTTGAGGGCGATCTTCATGGCTGCGACCGCCACTTCATAATCTCTCTGTTTAACGTCATAGGTTGATTTAGCAACCACTTTTTCTTTGAGCAGATCAGCATAGCGAGTGACTTCAGCTTTGGTCTGGTTGAC
>JAUVCS010000204.1 GCA_030590745.1 Desulfuromusa sp. | reverse complement strand
TCGATTTGGCATATCCTTATTTGCTAGGGGGCTTTCGGACTATACGGACTGAAGCGAAAATTCGGAGGTTTGAGAACAGTTTTTAGCTCGTTTGCAGGCTCATAGCCAGAGCTATGGGGCAAAAAGGAGCTAAAAAATGAGCCAAACAAACGGATTTGCAGCCAGTTCATGGATAGTCCGACAGTCTCCTGGTTTGAATTGTTGTTTTCATGCAAGAGAAAATGATTCGGGTGCACATGCTCCATTTGGTTGAGAGCTGGTTGCTGATCCCGATTCCCCCGAGATTAAATATGGCCGTGTGAGAGAGTTTCCCCGCGACCATCAAAACAGCCCTTTAACTGGAAATAGCTATGTCACCCAGACCGAGAAAACCGAGAAGATGTTGCCCCTCCAGGCGACCCAATGACCATATGTTCAAGCCTGCAGGAACCCCTCTCTCTAAACTGGAAATAGTTGAACTTGATGCTGACGAGTTGGAAGCGGTGTCGCTTTGTGATCGAGATGCCATGACTCAAGCTGAGGCGGGGGTCGAAATGGGGGTGTCACGGGGGACGGTTCAGCGTCTGGTGACCAGCGGTCGAAAAAAGATTGTTGATGCTCTTTTATCGGGACGTGCTCTGGTGATAAAACCGCATGAATGATGGCGTTGCAAAAAGTTCGCCCTTCGGTTTTGCAGCAGTTTGTCAGAACCTCGACATACATGGTGTATCCCTTCGCCCCTAAAAAACTACTACGCCTTGATGGGCGAAGTTTTTGCTTAGCCATCAGTCGCATATAGTTGTTTAGCAGCTTTTTCCCAGGAGATTATCGTGCAGATTGAAATTATGACAACCGGTGGCACGATTGACAAAGTCTATTTTGATGCCAAAAGCAGTTTCGAGATTGGTGCACCGCAAATTGGCGAGGTTCTGGGTGACGCGAATCTGACGATTGATTATCAAATTACACCGCTGCTGCGCAAAGATAGTCTCGATTTGAACGCTGCCGATCGCGAATTGATTAAGAAAACGGTGACAGAAAGCTCTGCAGGAAAGATAGTTATCACTCATGGAACCGACACGATGATCAAAACTGCCGAATATCTGCGGGGTATTACTGGAAAAACCATCGTATTGACCGGATCTATGCAGCCAGCCAGGTTTCGTTTTACCGATGCCATCTACAATATAGCCAGCGCTATTACTGCTGTTCAGCTACTCCCGGAAGGGGTCTGGATTGCTATGAGTGGAAAGATTTTTGATCCGGCAAAGTCACAAAAAAATGTTGAGATGAATCGATTTGAGATTAAAGCTTAACGCCACTCACAATAAGAATGTTATTGCCCAGCTGTTTTTTTGTTCCACATCCTCAGTTTAAAGGTTCTTGTACTGACTATTTTCTTTCTTCAGAAGATGTGGAAATTTCCTGAAAGGTTGCTATAATTAACTGTAACTTCTCTGAAAACATGTATTGATAAGCCGCTTCAATAAGGAGGTAAGGATGCTGACTAAAAAGTACAATTGGGATCTTTCGAGACTTTTATTCCCCCAGTGGATGTATGCCATCTGTTTATTCCTGCTTGTTGGTGTCATTGCCATTCCCCTTTCGGCTCAGGCTTTCGATATCCGTTTAGGGACAGAAGCCCCCGGTTCATTCTCTTATTTTAGCGGTCGGATTCTTTGTCGGCTGATTAACAACCAGGTGGAAGATGTGACTTGCCATCAGGTTCCGATGGTAGGTGATGTCGATAATCTCACCAATTTACAGGGGGGATCTCTGGATATCAGCTTGGTCGATTCACGTGCGTTGTTTGATGCAATCAATAAAACCGGGAATTTTAAGTTTCTGGATATCAACTATGAAAACATTCGTGCCCTTGCACCGCTGTATGATGTCCCCATTACCCTGATTGTTCGTAATGATGCCGGGATTGATTCATTGGCCGATTTGAAAGGGACCAGGATTAATGCTGGTTCCCCTGGATCGCTTCAGTATCAAGCGGTGTACACCATACTGAAAGCAAAAAAATGGTCGAGAAAAGATTTTAGTATGGTGGGAGACCTTCCTCCAATCAAGTCACAGGACACCAAGGCCTTTTGCTACGGAACCATGCAGGCCATGGTGTATATCGGTGTTCACCCCGATTTTTCTTTACGCCGGTTACTTAAAACCTGTAATGGTGAATTGATGAATATGGATGACAGCGATATTAACAGGCTGGTCAGTGAGCATCCGGAGTTCTGGAAAATTGAGCTTGAAGACGGGACGTATCCCTCTCAGGATGGGAAGGTCGTGACCTTCGGTACCCGTGTTATGCTGACTGCTTCCAGCGATCTTGACGAAGAAACAGTTTACAAGATCATTGAGGTGATTGATAAAAATAAGAAACGGCTCGTGTCGGTTCACCCGGCATTGTCTCTATTTTCTGTGGAGACAGCACGAAAGAGTACCACCGGGATAAAACTTCATCCCGGTTCTGCCAGGTATCTTTCTGGGCATTAATGGGTAGGAAAATCGGAGTCAAAACCTGTCAAAAAGGAGTTTTGACTCCGGTTTTATAATATCTGACTTAAAAATAGTTTGGTGCGTTCATGTTGCGGATTATCAAAGAACACATCCGGGCTGTTTTGTTCGACAATCTCACCGTCATCCATAAACATCACCCGATCTGCGACACTCTTAGCAAACCCCATCTCGTGGGTGACGACCAGCATAGTCATCCCCTCTTCAGCCAGACCAATCATAACATCAAGAACCTCTTTAATCATCTCCGGGTCAAGTGCCGAAGTTGGCTCATCGAAAAGCATGACTTCCGGGTTCATACAGAGGCTACGGGCAATAGCGACCCGCTGTTGCTGACCGCCAGAAAGCTGGCCGGGGAATTTTTTTGCTTGTTCAGGAATCTTCACCTTTTCCAGGTACTTCATGGCAGCTTCTTCGGCCTCTTTCTTGGGCGTTTTGCGTACCCAGATGGGACCGAGGGTAAGATTGTCAATGATTGTCAAGTGGGGAAAAAGATTGAAGTGCTGGAAAACCATCCCCACTTCGGCCCGCACTTTTTCAATATTTTTAATATCGTTGGATAGTTCGGTTCCATTGACGATGATCTGACCACGCTGGTGTTCTTCCAGA
>JAUVCS010000210.1 GCA_030590745.1 Desulfuromusa sp. | reverse complement strand
CGGTGGGAGCCTCGGGGTGAGTGGCTCGGTCGCATTCATGTTTGATCGTAAAGGTCAAATCATCTTTGCCGATGGCAAGGACTTTGAAACCATTTTTGATGCGGCATTGGAGGCAGGTGCTGAGGATGTCAAAGAGGACGATGGCATTATTGAAGTGGTTACCGATCCCGCAGAGTTTGAAACGGTGCGTAACGATCTGGAAAAGCAGGGGCTTGAATTTCAATCAGCAGAAGTCACCATGATCCCGCAAAATCTCAATCCAGTGGCAGGAAAACAGGCTGAATCACTGATGAAAATGATTGATGTTCTGGAAGATAATGATGACGTACAGAACGTTCACGCTAATTTTGACATCTCTGATGAAGAGATGGAAAGAATTTTAGGCTGATGGCGTTGCAAAATTCTCCGACCGCCGGCGTTGCAGCCGTTTTTCAGGATCTCGACATACCAATGTATGCCTTCGCCCCCGAAAAACGACTACGCCTTGGCGGTCGGATTTTTTGCTTAGCCAATCTATCAATCTGTTTTGTGAAATGTTCAGGGCAATAATTCGACTATGCGTATTCTGGGAATTGATCCGGGGAGCAAAGCGACCGGCTATGGCTTTATCGAACAGCAGGGGAATCGGCTAATCCATCTGGATAACGGGGCCATCTTCACCCACAGCAAAGACGCATTGGCGGTGCGGTTGCAGATCATCTATCGGGAACTCTGCCTGCTGATCGAAAAACATCACCCTGAAGCGGTTGCGGTGGAACAGGTTTTCATGGCGCGCAATCCGGCTTCTGCGCTGAAACTGGGGCATGCCCGGGGGATCGCCCTGCTGGCCGGAATCAATGCCGGGCTACCGGTTGCCGAATACTCGGCACTACAGGTTAAGAGTGCCGTTGTCGGTTATGGTCGAGCCGGAAAAAATCAGGTGCAGCAGATGACAAAAGTCCTGTTGAATTTACCTGAGATTGCTCAAGAGGATGCTGCTGATGCACTTGCGGTAGCAATCTGCCATGCCCACAGTCACCATCTGAGCAATAAAATCGCGCCAACCACTGAAAATCTTCGGGGGAAATAACCATGATTGCCCTTTTAACTGGACAACTGGCCTCTCGCAGCCCAGAGCAGATCATTATTGATGTTGCCGGCGTGGGCTATCGATTACAGATTCCCCTCTCAACTTTTTATGCTCTTCCTGAAGAGGGTAAAGTTAAACTGCAGGTCTATACCCACGTCAAAGAAGATGCGATCAACCTGTTTGGCTTTGCTACGATAACCGAAAAAGACCTGTTCGGATTGCTGATTTCGGTGTCCGGGGTCGGTCCAAAACTCGCAATCACAACTCTTTCCCATATCCCGAGTAAAGAACTGGCACTGGCTCTCAGCGAGGGAGATATTCCCCGGCTGGTCTCAATCCCCGGCATTGGTAAGAAAAGTGCTGAGCGACTGATTCTTGAACTGCAGGACAAAGCGACCGCCTATGCTGCTTCGGCGGCTATCACACCCGCTGCAGGGAGCACCACCTCAAAGCATGAGGATTCCCGTCAGGATGCATTATCGGCTTTAGTCAATCTGGGCTACAAAGAACCTCTTGCAAGGCGGGCACTGGCGAATTTAACCCTGCCCCCGGAAGCCCCCCTTGAAAAAATCTTGAAAGCAGCACTGCAAGTTCTCTTGAAATAATTGGAGCAAAGAATGAGCGAACGTTTAATTGCTGCCGATGGTCAGCCGGAAGAGACCAATTACGAACTTGGTCTTCGCCCGAAATCGCTGCAGGAATATGTGGGCCAGAGTAAAGCAAAACAAAATCTGAAAGTTTTTATCGATGCGGCCCGTAAGCGCCAGGAAGCTCTGGATCATGTCCTCTTCTACGGCCCCCCCGGTCTGGGCAAAACCACCCTGGCCAACATTATTGCCCAGGAGATGGGGGTCAGTATTAAAAGCACCTCTGGACCAGTCATTGAGAAAACCGGTGATCTGGCAGCGGTCCTCACCAACCTGGAAGAGGGAGATGTCCTCTTCATTGACGAAATTCACCGTCTCTCTCCGGTGGTTGAAGAAATTCTCTACCCGGCCATGGAAGATTATCAACTCGATATTATGATTGGTCAGGGGCCATCAGCCCGCACGATTAAGCTCGACATTCCCAGATTTACTCTGGTCGGAGCAACCACCCGGGCGGGTCTGCTCTCCTCACCACTACGCGACCGCTTTGGGGTGATCAGTCGGCTGGAATTTTACTCCCAAGAGGAGTTGACCACCATCGTTAAACGGAGTGCCGATATTCTCAGAATCCAGATTGATGACGACGGTGCCAGAGAGATTGCCGGTCGCAGCAGGGGAACCCCGCGGATCGTCAATCGACTGTTGCGCCGGGTACGGGATTTTGCTGAGGTTGAGGGAAGTGGCAAGATAACCTGTGAATTAGCAGATCATTCACTAAAACGGTTGGAAGTGGATCGGCAGGGATTTGACCACATGGATTGCCTGTTACTGCTGACAATTATTGATAAATTTTCTGGTGGACCCGTGGGACTGGATACCCTGGCGGCGGCAATTGGAGAAGAGCGGGATACCATTGAAGAGGTGATCGAACCATATCTGATTCAGCAGGGTTTTTTAAATCGCACCCCGCGGGGACGAATGGTCACCAAAAATTGTTTTCGTCATTTCCAACGGACTCCGACGCCAACAGATAACCATAAATCACTCTTTGACTCTTAACCGATGAACCAACACCTGCAACAATTTTCCCAACAACTTGCGACCTGGACGCAAGCAATCATTGAGCATGGTCGCACCCCCTTTCGCCGGGTTGACACCTATCCAGCCCTGGACACCGAGCAGGGGGTCCTGCAACCGCCCCTGGTTTTCTGGATCAATCGACAGAGTATGATGGCCGGTGGGGTTCTACTTCTGCCGGATAACAACCTGGCAGAAGAACTTGAACGGGGTCGTAGCTGTGCTTCTGCATTGGGACTGCGCCACTTTGTCACCTGGGAGAGTGATCAGGTCAGGATCTGGCATATTGATAAAAATCAGATCAAAGAGTTGCGTTCGTTTCCCCTCTCCAGTCCAAGCCAACC
>JAUVCS010000081.1 GCA_030590745.1 Desulfuromusa sp. | reverse complement strand
TCCGAATAACCTTATCCGTATTGTCAGGGCACTTGAAGTGTGTATTCTCAGTGGGCAGAAGATCTCTGAGTTAAAAGCCGAACACAGTTTTTCTGAACAACCCTATCGAGTTCTAAAACTGGCTGCCGATTTTCCCCGCGATGAACTCTATTCGCGAATCAATCAGCGAACCGGACAGATGCTTTCAAGCGGGTTAGTCGATGAGGTCAGGGGACTGGTTGAAGATTACTCATTTGAACTGAATGCTTTACAGACCCTTGGGTATCGGGAAGTGGTTAGATATTTAAAAACTGAAATCAGCGCAGAGCAAATGAGCGATGACATACAAAAGTATACTCGCCAATATGCGAAAAGGCAGTTGACCTGGTTTCGAAAAGAGGGGGACATTATTTGGGTTGATTCCTCAATGAAGTCTGGTAAAGTAATAAAATCTATTGATGAATTTTTACTTGAATAAAGGAGAGGACATGCCAAAATCACCATTTAACATTCAAGATCAGTACTTGAATCAGGCTCGTAAAGAGCGGGTTAAGGTTACTCTGGTCATGATGACTGGGGAGAAAATGGAGGGGTACATCAAGTCTTTTGACAGTTTTTGTATTTTGGCTGAATGTGCCGGTGACGTTCTTATCTATAAACATGCAGTGAGTTCAATTACCTCGGCTGATGGAAGTTTCCGTTTGCATGGTGGACGTGACTAGATTTCAATAGCATTGATATTTTTCTCAGGGGCGGTTCCGATGGTGCCGCCCCTGCTGTTTTAAAGCTCTACTCGACATAGAAAGAAGTGATGTATGTTAAGGGTTGAATCTGTTGAGACCGATAGTTATGCGGCAGAACTAGGACTTCTTGCCGGGGACAGGTTACTCAGTATTAACGGTCATGAAATGACCGATCTTGTTGATTATCACCTGCATCTAGGATCAAAACAGCTATTATTAACAGTTCTCAGAGAGAATGATGATTTGTGGGAAGTTGATCTGGAGAAGGATCAACATGAGGATCTCGGTATCAACATTGCTCACCCGCAACCGCGGCAATGTGGAAATCAGTGCCTGTTCTGCTTTGTTCATCAATTGCCCAAAGGGCTGCGGAAAACCCTCTATGTAAAGGATGAGGATTACCGTTTTTCTTATCTCTATGGGACTTACATTACCCTGACTAATCTAAGTGAAGTTGACCTGCAGAGAATTATCCGCGATAAGCTTTCCCCTCTCTATATTTCCGTACATGCAACCGACCATCTGTTGCGTGAAAAACTCCTTGGAACTGAAATTCCGGAAATTCTCCCTCTGCTTGATCGCTTGGTTGCAGCCGGAATAGAGCTCCACTGTCAGGTTGTTTTTTGCCCTGGGATCAATGATGGGACAGCACTAAAACAGACCATTGAGGATTTAGCCAGCTTATGGCCACAGGTCGCTTCTGTCGCGATTGTTCCGGTTGGACTGACCCAATATCGGAGTAAATTACCGCAATTGAAAAAAGTGACACACCAGGATGCAACTTCCTGTTTGCGGTTGGTACACCAATATCAAGCTGATTTTTTACCTCTACACGGGAGCCGATTTGTTTTTGCTGCGGATGAATTCTATCTGCTGGCAGAACAACAAATCCCCTCTTTTTCTGATTATGAAGATTTCCCCCAGATTGAAAATGGGGTAGGGTTGATTGCCCAATTTCGCCATCAGCAAGCAGAAGTTCTAGTGGAAGTTGAAACGTTGGAACTGGACAAAATTACCCTGGTCACAGGTTGTCTGTTTCGGGATGAACTGATTAAATATGCTGAACAGTTCAGTATCAAAGCGGGGTTCAATCTGCAGGTTGTTGCTATTACTAATAACTTTTTTGGTCCGGATATTACCGTGACGGGATTAATTACCGGTGATGATCTGTTGCAGCAGCTGCAGGGGCTCTCATTGGGAGACGGGCTGCTGATCCCGGACGTTATGTTAAAGGATGGGGGGCAACTGTTTCTTGATGATGTCAATATTGAAAAGATTGAAAAGGCTCTTCAGGTACCGGTCATTGTTGTTGAGAACTCTCCATGGGGAATTCTTGACGGTGTGGAGTCGATTGCGGATGGTCCGGTTGAAATTATCCAGTTATGAAGGATTGAGATGAATCTACCAACTGTTAATTCTGATCAAGAAGATGGTCAAGCTCCTGATGCTTCTATCACTACTGATTCAGTTGCCAGCATGATTGAATGGCTGCGTGGGCGGGGAAAAATTCTGATTGTCTGTCATGATAACCCTGATCCCGATTCAATTTCTGCTGCTGTGGCACTCCGCCATCTGATTCTGATGAAAACCGGTCAGGATGCGGTTCTCTCTTACGGCGGGGTAATTGGCCGGAGTGAAAACCGGCAGATGGTTGACCTTCTGGAGATCACTCTGGTGCCGATTTGTGAACTTAACCTCTCCCAGTTTCCGGTTGTTTGTGTGGTCGATACCCAGCCGGATGCCGGAAACAATTCCTTACCTCCCGGGCAACCGGTCCACCTGGTGATAGATCACCATCCACCGAAGAAAGACTATGAGGATGTTTACTGGGTCGATATTCGTGAAAACTATGGCGCTTCGGCAACTATCCTTTATGAATATCTCAATGACCAGAATGTATCGATTAATACCAAGTTGGCAACCAGTCTGTTTTATGCAATTAAATCGGAGACTCAGGATCTGGGCCGCGAATGGTCAAAGGCAGATCGCGAAGCTTACTTGAAATTATTACCACTTTCAAATAACCAGATTCTTTACAATATTATTCATCCCCAGGTTTCACGCAATTATTTTTCCACTTTTGCCACAGCACTCAAAAATGCCCGAGTCTATGGTGAAATGTTGGTTTTTAACTTACAGAAGGTTGAAAATCCTGACCTCGTTGCCGAATTAGCTGACTTTCTGTTACGTCAACAGGGGGTCAATTATGTTCTCGGGATGGGGTGGTTCAATAAAACCCAGATTCTGTCGATGCGCTCTTTAAATCCAGAAGCTAAACTTGGACTGGTTATTCAGGAGATGGTCGCAGGAATTGGTACCGCTGGAGGACATGGCATGGTTGCAGGAGGCCAGGTTCGTGATATTGCCGAGGATGAGCAGGCCCAGCAGGATCTGGAGAAACTTCTTATTGGGAGGATGTTCCCCGCCCTTAACTTAGCCAGAATTCCAGGTGAACCACTCATCTGAATACTTTTTACCGTAGCCCACCGATTGACAGAACAGGGAAGGCTAAGCTAGGGTTCCAGGTAACTGTCGAATTTTACACGAATCTACTGCAAAACCGCCAGTTCGGGTCATATTTCCGTATATTTTCGACAAATAGCCGTGCTATTCGCTCTCAAATCTGCGAAAATCTCCCCTCGATCAGTCGATTTCTCGTTACGATCCGCAAAGCCTGAGTAGAATAAGCTGAGTTCTTGCTTTTAGAAACCGGCAATTCAACCAATTTTTCCAGAGAGCGATTATGCGTTTTTTCATCATCTTAATCTGTTTGTTCCTGCCATTGCATTCGGCAGTTGCTGCGGTTGATATCGCTCTGCGCGGTAAGGATCCGGTGCGCCTGAAGGATGTTTATCAGCAACGGGGGGTCCCATATATTGCCATTGAAGATGCATTGGCTGCCGTGGGGCTAAAGGGTCACTGGAACTCGATCTCACACAGTTTTTTGATTAGTACCAAGCATGGTCGGGCAGAAATTTCACCGGCCAGCAGTTTTTTGAAAGTAGGGGATGAATATTATCCCTTAGAAGAAAAACCACGCTTTATTGATGGTCGTCTCCGGGTTACCGATAGCTTCATTCTCAACCAATTGGCACAATTGACGGGGCGGTCAATCTATTTCCGTAATCTTGATCCTGATATCGACAACACTCCAACCAAGCAGGAGAGTACTCTAGAAAAATTGTTTGCCTTTTTCCTGAATAAGAAAACTACAGCAAGCGGACCTTTGATTCGTGCCGTTGCTATTGATCCCGGACATGGCGGGCTGGATACCGGGGTTATTGCTTCTTCAGGATATAAGGAGAAACAACTCAATCTGGAAATTGCAGAAAAGCTGGCGAAACAGCTGAAGATGAAACTGGGAATCCCGATTTACCTCAGTCGTGATGGCGATTATGAACTGACGATGGAGCAACGTCTGCAGTCGGCATCGAGAGAGGATGTCGATATCTGGCTGTTAGTGCATGCTCAGGCCGCTTTTTCTACTGCCATGAACGGCGTTACTCTGTTTGTTCGTCCAGAAGAAATCGCTCAGGATGTTGCTGTTGAGGAAGCCGCTGAAGAGCATTTGAGCGACAGCATGTTGCTGGCGAATGAATTGGCGCTGGCACTGCAGGAGAGATCTATCGAGGTTCGTGGTATCTATCCCTCTTCACGACTCTCTCTTGGTCGTGGAAACTTGCCAACAGTGCAGATCGAACTCGGGTTTCTGAGCAACCCCGAAGAACTGCAGCAGTTACAAACCCCGGAATATCAACAACAAATAATTCAGGCGCTGTATGCTGGTATCCGCCAGTATGCCAAGCAGTCGAAGGAGAAAATAGATGGAGTCAACTGAAATTCAGCGTTTAGATGGTCGCTTGGCAAATCAATTGCGACCTATCAGCTTTCAACGCAAATATACTAAATATGCCGAAGGTTCGGTGTTGGTCTGCTGTGGTGACACCAAGGTCCTCTGTAACGCTTCAGTCGAGGAAAGGGTCCCCCCGTTTATGCGTGGCCAGGGACGTGGTTGGGTGACTGCTGAATACAGTATGTTGCCGCGGGCGACACATACTCGTTCGATGCGTGAAGCCACCAAGGGGAAGATTTCTGGCAGAACGCAAGAAATTCAGCGGTTGATTGGTCGCTCCTTGCGAGCTGTTACCGATCTGGAAGCTTTGGGTGAGATCACGGTACAGATTGATTGTGATGTTTTGCAGGCTGATGGTGGTACCCGGACAGCATCAATTACCGGTGCCTATGTGGCTCTTCATGATGCTCTGAGCGGTTTGGTGGCGCAGGGGAAATTGAAAAAAATCCCACTCAAAGATAGTGTCGCCGCCATAAGTGTCGGGATTGTCGGGGCAAAACCACTGCTTGATCTCAATTACGCTGAAGATTCCAATGCCGAGGTCGACATGAATTTTGTGATCACCGGCGCCGGCAAGTTTGTCGAGGTTCAGGGAACCGCAGAAGCAGAACCGTTTTCGCAATCTGAGCTGGATGCGTTACGTGATCTGGCATTGCATGGTTGCGGACAATTGACCAGCCTGCAGCAACAGGCTTTGGGGCTGGTGCAATGAAGCTTCTGGTTGCAACCGGCAATCAGGGCAAGTTGAAAGAGATTCGGTACTTGCTGGATGGTGCCCCGATTGAGATCGTCGG
>JAUVCS010000060.1 GCA_030590745.1 Desulfuromusa sp. | reverse complement strand
GTTGAATCGGTTCGTTCAACAGAAACAGATTCTTTTTCCAATCTGATTACCTTGACCCTCAATAGTAGCGAGGGGAGCCGAACCATTGCCGGAACCCTGTTTGAGGGGATTCCAAAGATTGTCAAAATGCGTAATTTCGGTATTGATTTCCGCCCTGAAGCACATATGCTGGTGATTAATTATCAGGATCGCCCAGGCTTGATCGGTAAGATCGGGACAATTCTGGGTGAAGCAAATGTCAATATCGGGAACATGAGTCTGGGTCGGCAGGAAAAAGCGGGTGAGGCGATGGTGGTGTTTTCTGTGGATTCTCCCGTTGATGAGGAAACCTTGCAAAAGGTGGATGATGCAGTTGGTGCCAAGTTTATCAAGGCGGTTCACATTGGTTGAGTCGATTCGTTATTCAGGGGACATGTACGAATGGCGCGAGTTTAAGCAAATTTAGCGATTTTCGTAAGGTCTTAAGTTTTGTTTTGAACTGCCGCCTCCCGTGTGACGCAGCCGGAATGGAATAGTTGATTTGAGAAAAAGAGCGGCAAATGTTTGAAGGCGGAGCCTGAGTTTTTGCCGATCCTCAAAGTAACTGTTCCATGGAGGGAACCCGCCAACGGCGGGCAAGGAGGTCGGGCACCTTTTTCTGCATACTCTTTTGTGGTGTACAAAAGAGTATGGTGACGAGCGGGGGCGCAACCCCGCGACCTTGAAGTTGTTAACCCGTTATATGGGGACACGTAACGAGTACATGTTCCCAGAATACCATCATTCAGCAAACAGTGGCAATTTAGATGCGGGGATAATCCCCCGCTTCTCAGCTCGACTCAGTAAACAAGTAACTGCTTGAATTCCTTCATCTCCCAGGTCGAGAGAAAAATCATTGACGTAAAGTTCAATATGGTTGTTGATCACATCATCATCTAATTCCTGTGCATGTTGCTTGATGTAGTTTTGCGGCTCCTCAGGGTGGGCGTAGGCATATTTGATACTTTGGCATAGTGCTGTATCGATCTGTTGTATCAGCTCTGTTCCTAAGCTCCTTTTGGCCAGGATTCCCCCCAGAGGGATCGGATAACCGCTCTCTTTTTCCCACCATTCTCCCAGATCAAGAACCTGTGTTAACCCATGTTGCTGATAGGTGAAACGTGATTCATGGATGATCACCCCGGCGTCAACCCTTCCCTGTTTTATAGCTGCCATGATTTGATCAAAGGGGAGAATCAGGAGATTCTCATACCCCTCGGAGTAGAGTTGCAACAGCAGATTGGCGGTGGTGAGTTGACCGGGAATGGCAATTTTTTTGCCGCGGAGTTTCTCCATTGAAGTTTCCCGGGCAGCAATCACCAATGGGCCGCAACCGCGCCCCAAAGCTCCACCACTGCGCAACAGGACATAGTTTTCCCGCAGGTGGCCAAAGGCATGATAGGAAATTTTGGTCAGATCAAGCTGGCTCTGTAACGCAAGTTGATTGAGGGTTTCAACATCTTCAAGCTGCTCGATGAATTCAATATCTGCACAGGACACTTTGTTGTGCATCAAGGCATAAAAAATAAAGGTATCGTTGGGACAGGGAGAATAGCCCAGGCTGAGTTTTCGCATCAAGTCGTAGGCCAGTTATCAAGCAGTTGCAAGATGCCGGTTTGGGCTGCCTCTGCACCACCCGTGATATCCCATTGCTGCGGATCGCG
The DNA here is from genome assembly GCA_030590745.1 of Desulfuromusa sp. Lineage (GTDB taxonomy): Bacteria > Desulfobacterota > Desulfuromonadia > Desulfuromonadales > Geopsychrobacteraceae > Desulfuromusa. The sequence continues at coordinate 4,431 of JAUVCS010000060.1, read as the reverse complement.
GGTTCCGGTAGGGTTAGAAATGCCTCGGAGTTGCAGCAGGGGAATGTCAAATTCTGCACAGACCTGGGCGACTGCAGCTCCCTCCATATTCTCACAGATCCCACCACTACGTTGCTGCAATTCGATACTCAGCTCAGGGTTACTGCTACAGCAGTTGACCGTGACAAACGCTCCACAGGCAGCATCCGGAAGGATTTTTTGCGCCCGTTTGAGCAAGTCTGGATTGAGGGGAAAAGATTGTTGAGTGACCGGTGCAAGTTGTGGGTTTTGCGGCAGGTTAAGCTGCTCCAGCGGGATAAATTTATCCACTGTGGCAACCCCTAAATCACCAAAAAATTCACTTTTTGCCAGTGCCAGATCCCCAATCCGGAGATCGCTACCAGGGTAACTTCCACCACAGCCACAAAGTAGAACTGTCGTTGGAGTGTGTGCATTTAACAGTCGGGTAAGAGATATGGCCATGTTGACCTGACCGATCCCGCCATGACTCAGAAAAATATCATGTCCCTGCAGATTTCCACTGAAAATCTGATTTGAACCGCAGCGGAGGATTTGTAGTGAAGTTATTTTTTTACGCAGCAGCTCTGTTTCGAGCGGAGACGCAGCAAGAATCAGCAACATATCAGTTATTAAACCACCCTTGCCGGATCAGGTCACGGCGTAAGTCGCTGCCCGGTTTTTGTACCATGCCGTGATACCAGAACTGTTTTTGAACTAACTTCATATCTGTTGGTGGATCAAGTCGTTTACGCCGATCGACCAGAATCTTTTTAAATATATCGTCCGGTTCTGAAATGATCAGACTGATTTTATCAGCCAATGGTTTGGGTGCTATCTCTATCACCTGTTGAATCGTGTCACGGATGATCAGTCCTTGCTTGTACTCCCACAGATCACCAGCAAATGTCTGTTCACATTCGATCACAAAATCGTTCCAATCAAGCAATAATCCCCCAAACTCAATTTCAGACAGATGATGATTTGGTAACTTCTTTTTGAGTAAATCTTCAATCTGTTCCTGCTCTTTACGGGTCAGAAAAAAAGAGAGCCCTTCCTCAACCTGGTACATATCAAGCTGTTCGACCAGTTCCTGGCCAAAAAATGTTGAATCGAGTTCAGTATTGGTAAAAGAGACCAGTTCTTCCGGGAGGGAGGTTTTTGATAATCCTGACAATGCGAGATGATCATGTCCAAAAGTAGCAGGGAGGGTCAGGTTGTTGCTGTGTTGGATCCCATGCTGATGGAGAAAGTTGCTCAAGCGGAGGTGGTTATCGGTAAAAAAAGTGAGGACCTTTTCTTCAGAGTAGAAAAATTCCAGTCCCTTGCGGTTGTTTGCTATACCAAAACCCACAAACCCATCGTGAATCATCCGGCTTATGTAAGGGGTAATGTTGCTCAGAATTGTATCGGTTGCAAGATAGGGAGAATAAAAGACCGAGGGGATGGGCCCTTCATTTAATCCACTCGGCCGGGAAAGAGGTACTTCTTCCGGGTAGTATTCAAGAATAAAAAAAGATTCATCAGAAAGAAATCGGGAAAAATGGTCGAAGATTGATCTTATTTTTCCAACTGTCGCGATAGCAGTAAAACGGTAAGCGCTATCGCAATCTTCCAGAAGTGAATATTCAAAACCCTCATGTTGTTGAGAATTGTTGCCACTGTTCTGCCAGCGGCGCATTCCAACTGGAAGTTTAAACTGATTTGACAAACCAAGCCCTTTCTCAGGTCACATTTTCGTATCAGGTACTTATGTCTAAATGACTACAAAATATAATGAAAATTAGTAAAGGATTTTTTATGACAAGTCAATAGGTAGGATGAGATGACTCCATTGCTAATAAAAATGTGTTAATTTTAAAAATATATGATTAGTTTCTTGATATGAGCGTTTTTAAATGTTATACAGGTTTAAAGAAATATAATTTAAAGGAGAGCCACATGCTTGGTCCACAATCATCCCTGGTCATGTACGATGAAGAGTATCAGCGGATTTTACAATTGCTGGAAAAACTGCTGCGTGAAGCAAATTCAAAGGTCATTTTCCTGGTTGATAAAAATGGCCAGTTGATTGCGGCAACAGGTGAAACCGAAAATCTTGATACGACCAGCCTTGCATCATTAACTGCGGGGAATATAGCCGCTACGGGTGGTCTGGCAAAGTTAATCGGGGAAAAAGAATTTTCGATTCTGTTCCATGAAGGGGAAAAGGATAATATCCATATCTCCATTATCGGGGGACGGGTGATTCTAGTGGTGATTTTTGATCAGCGCAGCTCCCTCGGTTTAGTTCGTTTAAGGGTTAAAAAAGCCAGTAACGAACTTGCTGTTGTCTTTGAAGATTTGGTGAATAAAACGGAACAGGAAGCAAGTTCAAGTAGTGCCTCAAGTCCCTTCGCCGAGATTACAGACGACGATATCGACAATTTATTCAACTGATCGGGGTTTACCAGATGTCTTTTATAAATTATGCATCACGAGAGATTAACTGTAAGATTGTTTATTATGGTCCGGGCCTTTGCGGTAAGACCACCAATCTTCAATTTATCTATAATAAAACTGCAGAAGAAGCAAAAGGGAAGATGATCTCCCTGGCAACAGAGACCGAGCGGACACTGTTTTTTGACTTTTTACCCCTGGCGTTGGGAGAAATTCGTGGGTTTAAAACCCGCTTTCATCTCTATACCGTTCCCGGCCAGGTTTTTTATGATGCTTCCCGAAAATTAATTCTCAAGGGGGTTGATGGGGTTGTTTTTGTGGCAGATTCGCAGGAAGAGCGGTTTGATGCCAATATTGAAAGTTTGGAAAACCTCAAAGACAACCTGGAAGAGCAGGGTTTCGATCTCGAAAAACTTCCTTTTGTGATTCAGTATAACAAGCGCGATCTTCCCAATGTCAGCTCAGTCGAAGAACTGAGTAATTTACTCAACCCACGCAAGGTTCCAGAACTTGAAGGGTGTGCTATGACGGGAGAGGGAGTTTTTGAAACTTTGAAGGCCGTAGCCAAGCTGGTACTCAATAATCTGAAAAAAGGTGGCTAGCAGCCTGTCGGCCTATCAATGACCTGGCTGCAAATTCGTCTGTTTGGCCCATATTTCAGCTCCTTTTCGACCAATAGCTACAGCTATTACTCCTCAAATGAGCCAAAATCTGACCTCAAACGACCAAATTTTCGCTTCAGCCCAGATAGTCCGACAGGCTGCTGGGGAAACCGCCCAGAAAATGCTTGACACCACAAGGGCAATTTCTTATATTTCCTCTCCGCAACACACTATTCCCTTTTAGCTCAGTTGGTAGAGCATCTGACTGTTAATCAGATTGTCGCTGGTTCGAGCCCAGCAAAGGGAGCCATACATTACCAAAGGTGGGCACTCGTGAAGAGTTGCCCGCCTTTGTTTTTTCTAGTACCCCAGCTAAAGCTGCATAACTCCCCCTACTCGCTGTGCTCATTTGAGAAAAGAAATTGACGGACAGGTATGTTTTCAACTATAAATAACTATTAATGTAAAGGGGGGATATAAATATGGATCTTTCTGTACTTGTACTGCTTGCCATTTTTGCTGCCGTTGTTTTTTTCTTAAAGTCTGATCAATTTTCTAAGCAGCATCCTGATAGCTTTCCATACGAAAAACAAAAAATGCTACTCACTCCCGCTGAACGTTCTTTTTTTGGTGTGTTGGAGCAGGTGATTGGTGAATCACATCGTGTTCTTGTAAAAGTCAGGCTCGGAGATCTTTTCAAGGTTAAGGCAGGCCTTAGCAATAGCGAAAGAGCGACTGCCTTTAATAAAATTTCAGCAAAGCACGTAGATTTTGTGATTTGTAGCAATGAAAGTGTGGATGTTTTAGCGGCAATTGAACTGGACGATAAAAGTCATAATTTGAAGAAGAGGCAAGAGAGAGATATCTTTGTAAACAAAGTTTTTGAATCAGCTGGAGTTCCTTTGGGACATATAGCGGCACAAAAGAGCTATTCTATACAGGATGTTTCTGTGAAAGTGTCAAGTTTATTGGGTATTCATCTCGATGCTGATCAAAAAGATGAAGCTGATTTTATTATGGGGGATGATGTTCCAGTTGGTGAAGATGTGGCAGATTTTAGTTTTGAGGGTAAATCTAATTCGGTTCCCTTTTGCCCAGCTTGTGGAAATACAATGGTGAAAAGACAGGCAAAAAAGGGAAAACACAGTGGAGAATGGTTTTGGGCTTGTTCTTTGTATCCAAAATGTAGAGAAATAATTTCTATAAAGTAATAAACTGGTTTTATGTATTTTGAACCCCCCGTGTTACTGAAACGGGGCACCCACAGCATTTGACAGGTTCGACATTATTTCAGCTGCATTGTGGTTTTTAAGGAACTCTTCAAACAAAAGGAGCACTTCGATAAATGGATAAAAGATATCAGATTTTCATATCTTCCACGTTTGTTGACCTT
>JAUVCS010000127.1 GCA_030590745.1 Desulfuromusa sp. | reverse complement strand
ACGAGCAGGAGGACCACTAACAATGAAAAAATTAGAAACTTATGGGGTTAAGCCTCACGATGCAGGAATGAAGGCAGATGGGCAAAAGTGGTCAATAATGGAAAAACTGCTGCTCGGTCTGACCTTGGATCAATATATTGGTCAGGCTCTTCGCAATAAACTTAACTGGTTTCTGGGATTTATCTTTGCCATTGGAGTTCCAGTAATTCTTTACCGTTTTGTTTTCAGTCTGGGAGCTATTACCCATGGTTCTTACGATTATCCCTGGGGTCTGTTTCTCGGGTTTGGTCTGTTCTGTATGGTTCCGCTGTCGGCTTCTGGCTTTATGCTTGGAACGACGGTTGAAATATTTGGACGCCATGATTTTGAGCCGATAGAGCGTCTTGCTCTCTTGAACGGCTTGCTTGGATATTTCTTTGCTGTCGTTTATCTGCTGGTTGACCTTGGCCAGCCTTGGCGGCTTGCTTATCCAATGGTTTACTCTTTTGGCCCTGCCGCGGTGCTGTTTCTGGTCGGCTGGCACGTTGCAACCTACCTTTCAGTTCAGGTTGCGGAAGTTTCCACCGCATTTTTCGAGTGGATTGGTTTTCAGCGTGGCTATGATTTTATCCGCAAAGGGACCATTGGTTTGACCGTTTCCGGTGTCATCCTTTCAACCTTACATCAAGGCGCTTTGGGAGCATTGTTTCTATACGCTCCAGGGAAAGTTCACCCACTCTGGTATTCTTCGGCATTCCAGTGGATTCATTTCTTTGTGTCATCGATTCCCGCCGGGCTGTGTATGGTGATCTGTGTTAGTACTATTGTTATCTACACGATGAAGTGGCGCTGTGATAAGCGGTTTATTGATAATCTCGATTGGATTACTATTGCCCTGGCAAAGGGTGCCGCAATGGGTTTAAGTACCTATATTATCATCAAGCTTCTGGCGGTTGCTCATGATAATGAGTGGGCTTACCTGATGACTGGCTGGGGTGCCTGGTGGTTACTTGAAATTGTCGGGTTTGTGATTCTGCCACTAGCTATTCTGTCTTATGGGATTCACAATAAACTGGTCGGGATCTGTCGTATCGGTGCTTTCCTTACGGTTGCTGGTATTCTCTTGAATCGTCTGAATACTGCCCTGATCGCTTTCAACTGGCAGCTATATCAGGAAATCCCGCACTATCTTGAGTTTATTGTTGCAATTACAATCTTCGCTATCTATATAGCGACTTATCGTTTCATTCTGGCTCGTTTGCCGATTCTCTACCAATTTAAATCTCAGGCAGAGAAGTAAGGGAACAGTTTGTTGCCAGCTAAATAAAGGCAAAAGTTCCAGTAGGTGTTTTACAAATAATCCCTGACAGGTAGAGATATCCTTTGCCAGTCAGGGATTTTTATTTTACTATCGCCATATTGTTAAGATCGTCACAAGCTAAAGTGAGGGAGTATGTTTGATAATCTGATCGCCAGAGCTATAGTTCCAGTCACTATTGCGGTCACCGGATTCGTTGTTTTTGTCTGTATCCTGCTGTACTCCTTTGTCAAGTCGGATATGACGGACGAAGCACTGCGCAATTTGAATAATTGTGCCGATACGGTGATCAAATCGACCAGTTCTGCCATGATGCAGGATGATCGCCGTTCTATTCAAAATATTGTGACAAATATTGGAACAAGATCAAATGTTGAATTGATCAGAATTTATGATCAAGATGGCAAAGTTCAGTTTTCCGGGCAGAACAAGGATGGAGTTAAATCAACCACAGTAGATTCCCATATCGCAGAATTTTTACAGGCCGATCATGTATCCAAAGAAATGGGTCAACGTGATATTGACCATGCGAATGGTAATATTACGGTCTCTATCCCGATTATGAATGAACCGACATGTGCAACAGCTGCCTGCCATTTTCATGGAGAAACTGAACCGGTTCTCGGTTTCTTCAGTATGGCAGTTTCAAGTGAGTCGCTGGAAAAAACCCTCTCGGTACTTCGTTACCGGATGATGATTTTTAGTGTAATGGTTCTTTTTTTGACCATCGGTGGTGTGACTGCACTGTTGCGGATGAACCTTTTCCTGCCAATTCTCCGCTTGACATATAATGCTGAACAGGCGGCTCAAGGTGTTGCCGAGTCAGACTTGCCGAAATCTGATCATAAGCTAGGAAAACTGAATAAAGATTTTCGTTTATTGGTGAAACAGCGGGATCAGGCATTAGCAGATTTAAAAAGCATTAAAACCCCAGCTAGAAACGTAGGCGATGGATCCGACAAATCTTGAAACTGAATCTCCTCTGCCGGATATCAATCCACTCCGTAAGCAGGTTCAGGCAAAGATAAAAAAACTGGAGCTCTATTCCAGTACCGGACTCTGGATTCTTGCCCTGTTTACCGCCTTAAGTATGGGGGCATTTCATAATTTTGATTTTCTCCCACCCTTGAGTGAAAGTATCCGTGCTTCCTTGGGGGCGGGTCCTCCGGTTAAGTATATTAACTGGGCTCTGGTCATTTATGGCTTTTCAGCAATTATTTTGATCCTGACCCAGATGGCCAGTGATAAGAAGCCACACGGCGCTTTGGCCCATTTTGGTTACTTGGGGGCGTTCTATATTTTTTACCACTTCTCTGAGGGCTTAAGCGAAAATTTCTGGGCAGTTTTTGCCGTTGGATTAACAATTCTAGGGTTGCAGAGTTACCATGTCTGGAACTATTACCATGAAAAAATTCAGGAGCAGACGGAAATTTTACTGGAGTTAGATAAATTGATGGATTAGCTCTACGACAGATAGACTTATTGTTCCGTCTAATCTTAAATGATAAAACCCCGCTCAAAGAATGAGCGGGGTTTTGTTTTTCCTGGATCCGTTAATGGTGAGGTCTAAAAGTCATGGTATGAACCTGTGACTATTCAGTTCGGTTGGTTACCTCGATCAAGTGGTAACCAAACTGAGTTTTAACTGGGCCTAGAACCTTGCCAACTGCACCACTAAAAACCACCTCATCAAATTCTTTGACCATCTGACCGGGGGAAAACTCTCCTAATGCTCCCCCTTGTTGACCGGATGGGCATTTTGAATGTTTTTTTGCCACCTCTGCAAAGTCGGCACCGGCTTCAATTTCCGCTTTTAGATTGTTGCAGTCCTCTTCAGCGGGGACCAGTATGTGTCGTGCACTTGCTTTTGCCATAGTTCTTGTCTCCTTGGAATGTTTTTTTGAATCTACAATGAAACGATTCAGCTTGGGTTAAGTTGCGACCGGTTAGCGCAGTCGCCCAAAATCTTTATTACAATTATAACAGTGCCATTTTGGAGCAGTTCTACGAATCATGCAACCACCTGAAATAATTTTCCCCGATTCTAATCCCTCAAGAATAGCTTTGTTCAGTGGTGGTTTTCCATAGATGAATATAGCGACATTATTTGATGCACAGACCGGACAGGGGGGGATTTTATCCGGATCAAGATTATTTTTCAGAAAACTGCTCTCTCCTTCCGTCTCCTCTCCCGATTGTCTGGGTGAAAATAATTGCCGCAAGCGGTTTTTCAGACTGAACATATTTAAACCGCTCCTGCCAGAGAGACCGATTTTCTGGCTATGCCACGAATGGTCCTTTGGACAAAGGCTGGGGCTCCTATCATTGGAGCCTCAATCAGCTGTTCAATCTGCAACCCTGTCGCGCTGATAGCGGATGCTGTATCACGGGTTAAGTGACAATTCCCCGCACAAAAGCCCCAGATGGGTTCAATGCGGTGTTGCCAGGTTCGGGTTGTTGGATGGTCAGAGATAACGTGTTCAAGAAAGAGGAGAGTCCCCTCTGGTTTCAGTAGACGATGGATTTCGCTGAGGCTGGTTTTAAGACTGGGGACGGAACAGAGAACCAGGGTGGAGACAATGGTATCAAAGGAAGCATCAGGCATCTCTATCGTATCGGCTCCCCAGGGGGTAATGCTGAGCCGCTTCTGCTGAAAATGATCTGTTTTGCGCTGTAGGCGCCGCCGCATTTGTCCGTCCGGCTCACTGAGGGTAATCTGTTTTACTTTATCGGGATAGTGAGGCAGATTGACTCCGGTCCCGGCGCCAATTTCCAGCAGATCCCCATCTGCCTGAGCAAGCAATTCTCTGCGCCAGCTGTGCAGACAGCGCTTTTCGGTGCTGTACATAGCATAATCATAGCTTTTAGCAATCAGATAAGAGCGTATTTGTTTTATGACCATCAGCTGAAGTTGTTCCCCTTGTTTGGTATCTGTTCTGAAAAATAGATATCGATTGAATGAACCCTGATAATACTACCATCATGGTTAAGTTCACCGTTCCTGTCAAGAAGCTCAAAGTTGCGGGTTTTGCCTCGTTTATAAATATAATCAGGATTGTGACCATCCCCTCTTGCATGGCTGAGGATGCAGTTGTATATTCGCGCCATGAGTGCACTGGTTATAGAAAATCTGCATAAGTCCTTTGATGGTGTCCCGGCAGTAAA
>JAUVCS010000212.1 GCA_030590745.1 Desulfuromusa sp. | reverse complement strand
AGTCTGTTCAGCCTGCCGAACCAGTTCCGGCAGCTGATGAATATTATTGGTACCGAATACCAGAGCAAGGTAGGAAACTTTTTCCAGCATCCTCTCCCCTTCCTGCTGCGCCACACATCCACCAACGCCTATAATCAGATCTGGTCGTTTGTCTTTAATTGGTTTGAAGCGTCCAAGATGGCCATAAACCTTACGTTCGGCCTTATCACGCACCGAACAGGTATTCAACAGCACCAGATCGGCCTGTTCGGCCGAATCAACCTGGGAGTATCCAATATCATTCAACAGAGCAACAATCTGCTCTGAATCGACAACATTCATCTGGCAACCAAAGGTTTCCAGGTAAAAAGCTTTATTCATTCATCACCATCTTAAGAAAAGTTAAAAAGTTGCGCATCATAACGACCGGTATCTTTGCAAGTCAAACGGATTCCACGACAACCGTTTCTGCATTTTCTGCTGGAAGGTGGTTGATGAAAAGCTCCGGGTGTTCCAGACATTCGAGCGTTACCGGAGCAGAGTCCTTAAAAAACAACTTCAGGCTCAGCAGATTTTTACCGTACTTTTTTTGTTTATACTTCTTGAAGTCATCCATTTTATAGGTCGTTGATTTGCAAATAATAAGTTTATTTCGGACCAATAAACGCTGATCAGTTAACGCATAATAAATTTCTTCCCAACGCAAACGTGCCAAAGCCAACTGTCCCGGTCCGACAAAAAAAGCTGCAACAGATAACAAAAACGGGGCAAGCGCCAACCACCAGGAATACCCCTGATAATAGACCAACTGGGCACCGACCATTAACCAGAAACTACTGGCCAGGAATAGAACTGTTCCGATGGTCGCCTGAAGCCAATGACGAAAAGTATAACAGCGGGGAGCAGGTCGCCCCTGCCAGAGGATGATTTCACCTTCCTCCAAATCCCATGGAAAACTCTCTTGACTCATTTTGATAGACTCCTGAATAAAAATTATAGTGTCGCCTGCAGGGTTAGAAATATCCGGGTATAATTGTTATCAGCTGCTGATTTTTCGGTAAAAAGAGCGAAAACGATTGTACACGGGCAATCTGTCAATTATAAATGAAGCAACCACATTCTGACAATAACACGAGTAAGGAGTTTTTATGCTTTCCAAAGTTGCAGAAATCTATTTATTGGAGACTGCTCGTCAGGCAATTATTCATCAGGTAAGACAACAGGGTTTCCAGCCTGAGCCAACTGCTGTTAAATCCCTGAATGTTTGTTCGGGTTGTTTTGTCACCATCAAACAGAATGGACACTTACGTGGTTGCATCGGTAATTTTCAATCACAGCAACCTCTTTATCGTGAAGTCGCAACGATGGCAGTAGCCGCGGCAAGCCAGGACCCCCGTTTCCCGCCAATGGGAGAGGAAGAATTAGATAATTTCAGCTTGGAAATTACGGTTCTGTCACCTCTGGAAAAAATTTCGGATACAAGTGAGATAGCAGTGGGGAAACACGGAATTTACATCATCAAAGGGCACAATCGCGGGGTACTTCTCCCACAGGTTGCCATCGAATATGACTGGAACAGAGAGACGTTTCTCCAGCAAACCTGCGTGAAAGCAGGACTTACTGAAGATTCATGGCAGCATCCAGATACAGATATTTACATTTTTAGTGGTCAGATATTCCACGAATAAACTGGAAAGGGCCCATCAATTGACAGGCCCTTACTTTACCCATTTAAAACTGTTTTTACTTAACCAGCTTCAAGTTCTAAGCCCGTACGGATCATATAGAAATAATCAACCAAGGCGCCATTTTCTTCTTCGGATAGTGATTCCAAGCCATTCTTGTGCATAATATTAATAATCAGATGCCAGGTATCTCTGGTAAATCCTGGTTTTTCAGGATCAGCAACTGAATCGTGACAGGAAACACAATACTTGTTATTTAACGCATAACCATGCATCTGATCTTTGCTACTCATGGCATAACTACCGGCGACCAAAAAAGCTAAAATGCAGATTGAAATAATCAGAATTTTTTTCATACGTTCCTCCTCTAGCTATTTAATGGGTACAGCTACAAGCACCGTTCATCGAACAATGTGCCTCCATATGCGCTGCTTGTAGCCACTTATCAAGTCTGTTATCAGGGATAAGGATTTCGAGTGACGCTGATTCCAATTCAAAAGCATCTAAAAACAGTAAAAAATCTTGTTCAGAATAACTCAGAAAGGAAGTATTCAAAGCACCATCGCGTTGCGAAAAAGCTGATTGATGATGTTGCTTTGATTGAAAGTTAAGGGAACTTATCAATAAATCTATAAATTCATGATAAGGGTGATTTTCATCCTCTTCTGAACTATAGAGCAGAACCTTAAGCAAATTATCCGGGTCGATAACAAAACCAATCTCTGCCACAACAAACAGAGAAATAAACTGTTCGTAAGCTTCAAATTGAGGTGTGTTTGTCTCCCGATCAAAGACCGACTCATCACTGGTCAGACGTTTCTCCCCAACACTCAGACCATGATAGAGTTCTTCGTCAACCGTTGGAAAATAGTGCAAAGTCAAACTGACGTATTGATTTTCACCAATTGATTCTTCAGCATGCAAGCGCAATAGAAACGAGCCTTTGACCTTATCCGACCAAAAATACCAGGCGGGATCCTCTTTCCATACCTGACTGATCCCCTTAAACCCCGTCTGAGCACAAACCTCCTCATGCCAGGTTAAATGACTAAATGCATTTTCAATCAGATTTCTGGTTGCACTGTATGCATCAATGCCACTCATATTACACCTCTTTTATTGAGCTCTTTAGCGATCTCAATTGTTTCAATATCCTCATAAGAGATCCCCTGTTCTCTGGCCATCTGCTCAAAGAATTCACGAGGGTAAGCCAGAGTCAGGGAATAACTCATATCATAAGAATCGAAGAATTCACCTTTGCCCGGCGTATCATCCATAACGTCCTGAACAGCTTCATTCACCTCAGTAAAAGTTTCCTGAAGGCTCAAGAGGCCTTTTTGTGCCGC
>JAUVCS010000260.1 GCA_030590745.1 Desulfuromusa sp. | reverse complement strand
TGGTTCAACGCTGACGCCGATCAAAAAGGGTCTGTAGATCCAGAAGAAAGACGATCTGTCCATTGCCTAAAATCGTCCCGCCACTACAACCACGAATCTGATCGAATGGTGGTGGCAGGCGCTGGACAAAAACTTCTCGCTGCCCAACCAGCCGATCAACCACCAAACCAACCTTGCGCCCCATAACTTCGGTAATCACCAACGGAATCGGGTTGAGATTTTCCCCCTTGGGAGCTTTTAGTATTTTACGCAGTGAGAGCATCGGCAAAAGTTCGTCCTGATAATGAATCATCAGCTGCTTGCCACTGCTTTGAACCTCATCCGGTGAAATTTCAATGGTTTGTACCACCCGGGCAATCGGCATCGCCAGACTGCCACCCGCAGATTCAATAATAAGAACCCGGATAATCGCAAGAGAAAGTGGCAATTTAAGGGTTATTTGAGTCCCCTCACCGGGAGTAGAATCAATCGACAGGACACCTCCAACTCGCTCCACTGCCGTTTTGACCACATCCATTCCAACCCCGCGACCAGAGGTCTCACTGACCTCCTCTGCAGTAGAAAAACCCGGCTGACAGATTAACTGGAGCAGATCATAGTTACGCAGGGTTCTTGCTTGAAGCGGGTTTGTCAAACCGATTTCGAGTGCCCGTTGACGGATTTTTTCTGGATCAATCCCCCGCCCGTTATCGGCAACCTCCACCATCACCAGATCCCGTTCCCGCCAAGCCTTGATAGAAATTGTCCCCTGCTGTTCTATACCGTGATCAACTGCATTTCGAACCATGTGAATAAGTGGGTCGGTCAGCCCTTCAACAATAGCCCGATCCAGTTCAATATCGGCCCCCTCTATTTGCAACTGAATCTCTTTATCCTGACTACGGGAGAGATCATGGACGGTTCGAGACAAGCGTCCAGCCAAACTTTCCAGCGAAACCATCCGTACCTGCAACACCTGATGGTGAAGGTTTTTGACCAGTCGCGTCAACTGTCCAACCCCCTCATTCATCTCCTGCCAATTTGACTCTTTCAGGGCATTTTGCAACTGATAACGGTTGGTAATCAGTTCTCCGGTAAGATTGATAAAATGGTCGAGCAGCTCGGTACTGACCCGTACCGTCTTATCCATAGAGCGTTTTTTAGTCGGTCGCTCCTGCTCCGGCTCATCAGGAAAAGTGATCAGCTTTAATTCACTGTATTGCTGCAGTTTCTGATGGACTTGTTGCTGCGGAGTATCACTCTCCAACCGCACCAGTAACTGATGAGAACAATCACCCTGCAGGAGTTCATCCATAGAGGGAGTTGACTCAAGAACCGTTCCCAATTTAGCCAGAGTATTTAGCAGCACCAAAAATCGTGATCCCGGGGCAACAACTGTCTCTTGGAGCTGCAACTGAATAAGTTGCCCCTGCCCGGCGGGCGCTGGTGAAGTGACTGTTTCACTCTCCCCCTCACTGCTGGCAGGGACCTCCGGTGACTCTGGAGTGCTGGACATAAAGCTGTCAACACTCCGTTCAGGTCTTTTATTGCGGACGTCATCCAACAATAATTCCAGTAAATCAACGGCTTCAAGAAGCCAGTCAATTTCAAATCCACTGATTCGACCAGCTTGACGACAATCTTCCAGATGATCTTCCAGATGATGCGCCAGACGGGTCGTTTCAGGATGTTCCATGGTTGCCGCCATCCCTTTAATCGAATGGGCTTCACGAAACAAAGCATCAATGCCATCCTGATCCGCAGGATCAGAATCAAGTTGCAGCAAAAGCTCAGACATCGACTGAAGATGTTCGGCTGCCTCGACCAGAAACATTTCTCTGAACTTATCTATATCCATCAACCACGACCTGCCTGGAAAAATATGCTCTGACTCATTCAGCAATAACCCGTTCAGCGACCTCAAGCACCTGTGCGCTCTTAAATGGTTTGACAATAAAATCCCTGGCTCCGGCGTTGACTGCTTCCAGGATTAAATTGTTCTGCCCCAAAGCACTACAAACAACAATTTGAGCATCAGGATAATCGGCCAAGATCCTTTTCATGGCGTCGATACCCCCCATTTCCGGCATCACAATATCCATGATAACCAGATCAGGTTGATGAATTTCATACTCAGCAATGGCCTGTTCACCGCAACTGGCTTCTGCAATAATTTGCCAGTCCGCCAATTCGAAAATATCTCGCAGCATGGCACGCATAAATAGAGCATCATCGACGATCATAACTCGCTTTGGCAATTCAACCTCCGGATTGAGT
>JAUVCS010000040.1 GCA_030590745.1 Desulfuromusa sp. | reverse complement strand
CGCAATCCCAAAACTGCAAATTTTCCGCCCATCAACCCAAACCCCAGGCTCCCCGGACTTCAAATAACCATCGACACCGTAATCAGCCAACAAATCAACTACAACATTAAGAAATTGATCGGCAAACCAACTTAAGTCCCTTTTCTTTAACTGCACAATAGGATAGACCACAAATTGCCCGGGCTCATGTGCCGTTGCCAAACCGCCACGATTTATTTTTTGCAGAGAGACTCCACGGTCAGGGAAAACTTCTGCAGAAAAACGCAAATCGTCCTGAGTTGCGCGACGACCAAGAGTGACCGTTGCCGGGTGTTCAACAAATACCAGGGTATCCTGGTCGCCACCGGCAAGGATAGAGGCAACCATCTCCTGCTGTCGATCAAAGGCAAGTTGATAATCCATCAAACCCCAATCTTCAACTTTCAGAGGGGTAGTCGTTTGTTCATTACAGCTCATAGATCAATTATTCCTGAGTATCTTGCAAACCAAAAAGAGGTTAACCACCACTGGCTAACCTCTCATTTCTACTTGGTGGGCGGTCGGGGGATCGAACCCCGGACCCTTCGCGTGTGAGGCGAATGCTCTCCCCCTGAGCTAACCGCCCGGATATCAATTTCTTATAACAACATCAATCAGAGTATGCAACGAAAAACCCTGCAAATTTGGAAGGGAGCCCCTAACCACTCCTTTTAATGTTCAGCAAAAAAGCTGACGGCAAAAGCCTGGCGACCCCGGCAGGATTCGAACCTGCGACAATCACCTTAGGAGGGTGCCGCTCTATCCAGCTGAGCTACGGGGCCGTGGAAATGCTTATAACTTACAGAACTCTTATTTGACAAGGATTTATCTAGCAACCTGTCGGACTATCAATGACCTGGCTGCAAATTCGTCTGTTTGGCCCATATTTCAGCTCCTTTTCGACCAATAGCTACGGCTATTACTCTCAAATAAGCCAAAATCTGATCTCAAACGACCAAATTTTCGTTTCAGCCCAGATAATCCGACAGGCTGCGAGTTAACCAATGATTAAAACTTTAAAAGACTGTAAACCTTAGCATCAGGAAGCTTGCTCCGACCATTGAGGAACTCCAGCTCAGCCATGAAGGCACATTCGTAGATTTCTACCCCGAACTTTTCCACCAACTTAACAACAGCCGCCATCGTGCCGCCCGTTGCCAGTAAATCATCGGCAAGAATGATCCGGTCGCCCTTTTTAAAAGCATCTTCATGAATTTCCAGGGTATCGGTACCGTATTCGAGTTCGTAGCTGATGCTCCGAGTTTGAAAAGGGAGTTTTCCAGGCTTACGCACCAAGGTGATCCCGGTTCCTAACTTATAAGCCAGAGCAGCACCTAAGATAAAACCACGGGCTTCAATTCCAACTATCTGGTCAATCTTCTCTCCAACATAGCGGTGAGCCAGAAGATCAACCATGCGCTGAAAGCTTTTTGCATCAGAAAGCAACGTTGTAATATCTTTAAATACAATTCCTTTTTTAGGAAAGTCAGGGATATCACGGATTATCTGTTTTAAATCATCCATCTATAAACTCCATATTTGAACTAGAATTGTATTAACAAAGTGGGCAGAGAGGTTAGATATCTTCATCAGACAAACAATTCTCCATAGATTTTCTCAATTTTGCCAGACTTTTTGCCTCAATTTGCCGGATTCTTTCCCGAGTGACCCCAAATTTTTTCCCTATTGTGTCAAGAGTCTGGGGATCATGATCCTCAAGACCAAACCGGAGCATCAGGACTTCACGCTCATTCTCATTGAGATCTTCCATCCAACTCAAAACATGAGTGAAACGATCCAGATCTTCAAGTTTACGGGCAGAATCTACCAGTTTTGTGTCCTCAATGGTATCGATCAGACTATAATCATTACCTTCACCCAAAGGGTGCTCCATCGAATAGGTTCGCTTAACCAGAATCATCATCCGCCGGACATGTTTGATGTCCGTACCCATCGCTGCAGCAATTTCTTCCACATCAGGATCCCGCTTCAGACGTTGAACCAGTTCGCGGCTGATCTTGACCAGTTTGTTGATATCATCAGCGACATGAACCGGCAGACGAATGGTTCGACTCTGGTTGACAATAGAACGCTCTATCGATTGGCGTATCCACCAGGTAGCATAGGTAGAAAATCGGCACCCTTTACTCACTTTAAACTTTTCTACAGCCTTAATGAGACCCAGATTCCCCTCCTCGATTAAATCAAGGAAAGGTAAACCACGATTCATATAACGTTTGGCAATTTTAACTACCAAGCGTAGATTAGATTCAATCATCCGCTCCCTGGCGGCAGCGTCACCCTGAGCAATCAGCCCGGCCAATTCTCTTTCATCTTCAGCAGTGAGGAGTTGGCTTTTTTGAATTTCTTGCAGATAAAGTTTGGTCGCATCAGCTGTGGCGTGCTGCTCACCGGCAGAAAAACTATCTTCTTTAACCACCTGCTTCTTATTTTTGCCCTTATGAGCAGTTGTGCTCTTATCTTTTGAGCCTGAACTATCCATATAGACCTCCACAATAATTAAATAGCAATTAAATAGTGAAAAAATATCATGGTAAGTACAAAATCGGGTTGACTGCTACTTTCCCTTTACGAACTTCAAAGTGAAGCCGTGATTGACCCCCGGCTGGCGGAGTTCCCGAGAGGGCAATACGCTCCCCTTTACTGACAAAATCCCCCTGTTTGACGAGGTTTTTACGATTAAAGCCATAGACAGTAAAAAGATCATTTTCATGTCGCAGAATAATCAGATGTGCATAGCCACTGACACCATCACCACTGTAAATAACCTTGCCTGCTTCTGCCGCAGCCACATTACTTCCTGAACGCACCGCTATTTCTATCCCTTTTCCACTACCAGCGACTGCTTGTTTACTGAAAGAGCGAACAACTTTCCCGCGCAATGGCCACTGTAGTTGCTTAACTTGAGTTGCCTTGGTTTTTACTACCGGTGTCTTTACTTTGGTTACAGCTGTTTTTGGTTTTTGAGTTTGAGATGGGGAAGAAAGTACTTTTTTCCGTTTTGTCGACGCAGAACCTGACTTGCTGGCGCTTTGGGCCTTTATGACCGGGACAGCTAAAGCTTTTTCAGCGCCAGGGATGTAAAGGCGTGTACCTACTGATAACTGTGACGGATTACTAATCCCATTGACTCGAGCCAGGTAAGATTCATCGACAGCATAAGTGCGGCTGATCCGGAACAAAGTCTGACCCGGCTTAACGGTATGGTAAATCCCTGCTTCACAGGCAATAAGAAACAGACAGAAAAAACCAAGAAGAAATATTGAACGCATTTTCAGCACAGAGTTCACCACCGACAACAAAGCTGCTGAGGAAATTTTGCACTTTGAGATGAGTTAGTTTTTGAGAATAAAAAGATCATATTCAATCCTTAAAAACTAGAGAGGCGGAAAAAACCACCTTATAATCAATCAAGAAATAATAGACAGAAGAATGACACCTATCAGGGTAATGAGCAATAAGATAGATAGGAGTTTAAAATATTTTCACCCATGCTGCGCTCAAAGTTACCCGGAGTAAGAGTTCTCACAACCAAAGGATGGTGCTTAAAGAGTTAATATTTATGTTAAGAAGAAGAACTATGGTCCCTGCCAACCTTGCTCACCAATCAGAGGGACAAAGCGACACCCCATCATCTGTTCCTGCTCAAAGTGATCCTCTCCCTTACGGGTTATCCGAACTAAAATCTGTTGTTTTTGATCCCCAACTGGCAACACAAGCCTCCCCCCGATTTCCAATTGATCCAAATATTTTTGTGGAACATCCGGAGACCCGGCTGCGACAAGAATCCCTGAAAAAGGGGCCTGATTTTCCCAGCCAACGGTTCCGTCACCAATTTTAATGTTAACATTGCTAAGTTGCAATTGATCAAGAATTTTCCTGGCCCGCCCGGCAAGTACGGCAATTCTCTCAATCGAATAAACACGTTTGACTAACTTTGATAAAATGGCCGTTTGATACCCGGATCCGGTTCCAATCTCCAAAATTCTCTCATCCCCTTGTAACTCGAGAGCAGCCGTCATGACCGCTACCATATAAGGCTGAGAAATCGTCTGTTTTTCACCAATTGGTAAAGCGGCATCGCCGTAAGCGTGACTCTGCAAACCTGTCTCTACAAATAAATGTCGGGGGATAGCTGACATTGCCTCAATGACCCGCTGATCGACAACTCCCCGCGCCACAATCTGTTGCTCAACCATACGCCTTCTGGCAATCGTATAATCCATCATAATTCAACCGAAAGTTGCGCAAATGACCAGCATTCGACTACAGCATAATTTCTTTGGTGAAGTGTAGTTATTCGCAGCGGGTTATCCGGTGAGAGAAGGGAACAAATACCAATATCACTAGAGACAAAAGATAGCACTTATTCTCTTTATTCCTGGCGTAAGTCAAGTAAGGACTTACGGAGTTTAAGCAGATCCGCTTTGATCTGAACGAGAGTTTTTTCTGGAGAATGGGGGTCGGTCAATGGCGAGCGAGTTTGTTTTTCCACCTGCAGTTTCTTACGGGCACCAGCGATGGTAAAACCTTGACAATAAAGCAGGTCTTTTATCATCAGAGCAGTTTCAACATCTTTTCGCCGATAAAGTCGTTGATTGGAGCTACTTTTAACCGGTTGAAGAGCAGAAAACTCTGTTTCCCAGTAACGCAACACATGGGTTTTCAGTTGCAGCAACGCAGCAACTTCACCAATCTTAAAATAGAGCTTATCGGGTATCTGTGGCACCAGTTCAGCTCAACACAGGATTAAGAGGTTTCGTTAATTGCAACCTTAAGCACCTGACTTGGCTTAAATGTCAGAATCTTACGGGCAGAAATTTCTATTTCACCACCGGTCTGCGGATTTCTACCACGTCGGGCAGCTTTCTCTTTAACCACAAAATTACCAAAACCGGCAATTTTGATTTTTTCACCATCTTCCAAGGTTGACTTCATCAAATCAAAAACCATTTCAACAATGGCAGCTGACTCCTTTTTGGAAAAACCGGTGGTCAGGTAAACACTTTCTATAAGATCCGCTTTGGTCATAATCCCTCCTGCTAAAGCCTTACATACGTTATATAGGGGCTACTATCTATCTGATTTTTCTAGATTTATACCATACTGGTTAGCTGTCTGCAAGTTCAATTAGCGAATTTCTGCATTCAACTGATGACAGAGAGAACGAATCAGCTTGTCATGTGATTTATTTACCTCGGCCTCGGTCAAAGTTTTTTGCAGATCACGATAACGAACCCTGATAGCAAGACTTTTCTTCCCGGCAGAAACACCCTTGCCAGTATAGAGATCAAAAATAATTGCACTCTCAAAAAACTTGTTTTTACCTCGGGTCACTATCTCCATAACTTGAGCTGCAGTCACTGATTCATCCAACAACAAGGCACTATCACGAAGCACATCGGGAAAACGTGAAAGAGCTTCAAACTGGGCATGCTCGCCAGTCAGGTCAATGATAGCTTCAACATCAAGCTCAAATAGATAGACCGGCTGATCAATATTAAAGCTGCTCAAAACCTCAGGATGGATCTCACCAAGAAAACCCAGTTGTTGTTGACCTGATAACAGGCGACAGGATTTACCTGGATGGAGATATGGTTGAGAGGATTCCGATTCAAAAGTAATGTTTAAAATACCGCTAGTTACGAGTACTTCTTCAACAACACCCTTAAGATCATAAAAGTCAACCGTTGCTGTGGTTTGAGACCACCCCTCGGGCTCACGTTGTCCGGACATCACAGCCGTCAGTGAGAGCTGCTCAGTGCATGTGTCAGATTCCCCCGTGGTGATAAATACTGGCCGCAATTCAAACAAGCGTAAATCAGAACTGCGATAGTTCAGGTTGTTTGCAACAGTTTCAAGCAGACTTGGCACCAAACTGGTCCGCATAACTGCCTGATCTTCCGATAGTGGATTTAGTATTCTGACATGGACTGAGCGACTGTCATCAGCAGGAATAGCTATTTTTCCGATACTGTCAGCTGCCACAAAAGAATAGTTGATTGCTTCTGAAAATCCGGCGGCAACCATCCCCTGCTGGAGAGTTTTCTGCAGCTTCTGGCGGAGTGGCGGCATTTTTGCGTCAACTGTGCCAACCGGCATGGTTACTGGTACTCGATCGTATCCATAGAGTCTGGCGACTTCCTCAATCAGGTCAACTTCTCGTTCCAGATCAGGACGGAAACTAGGAACCTTAACCGACAGTGAACCTGAACTTGCGCCAGGTTTGGCTGGTAAACCTACGGATTCCAATAAGGTCTGAATAGTTTCACGATCAACCGGGATATCGAGTAAATCTTTAGTTTTCTGAACACTGATCTCAATACTGACCGGATCTAAGCGTTGCGGATAGACATCGATCATACCGGATAAAATTTGACCGCCGCTTAACTCTGCAATAAGACTGGCGGCACGATCCAGGGCAATAGGAATCATATCAATATCGGCACCACGCTCAAAACGGTGTGATGATTCAGTATGCAAACCATGTCTTTTACTGGTACGTCTGATCATTATTGGCTTAAAGTAGGCGGCCTCGAGTAAAATTGTCTCACTATCATCCTTAACTTCAGAGTCAAGCCCACCCATGACTCCAGCCATAGCAACGGGATGTTGCCCATCGCAAATCATCAGATCTTCCGCACTAAGAGAATGAACCTGATCATCTAGAGTTGTAAATTTTTCTCCATCACGAGCCGATTTAACAACAACCTTACCATCCTGTAAGTATCTGAAATCAAACGCATGCAGAGGATGTCCCAGTTCCAACATCACATAATTGGTGACATCGACAACATTATTAATTGAACGCATCCCGACAGCTTCCAGACGGTGAACCATCCAGTCTGGTGATGGACCGATTTTTACATCCACAATCATCCGGGCAGCATAACGTGGACACCCTTCTGCATTTTCAATAGTCACAGAGGTAGCTTCCATTATTGGTGCTGCACCTTCACTGAGCTTTGATATGGGTATT
>JAUVCS010000007.1 GCA_030590745.1 Desulfuromusa sp. | reverse complement strand
AACTCAATCCGTTTAGTTCAGACCGGTGCGATGTCTCCCACTATTGTCATTTTTATCCTGGCATTAATGTTAGTCACTGTCGGAGCGATTGTATTTATGGAGCGGGCACAGCGTCGAGTCCCTATCCACTATGCGAAACGGGTTGTGGGAATGCGCAATATGGGGGGACAGGCGAGTCATCTCCCCTTAAAAATTAATATGAGCGGGGTTATCCCTCCGATCTTCGCTAGTTCTATCATGATGTTTCCAGCCACCATTGCAAACTTTATTGATGCCCCCTGGGTGAAGACTATGTCTGTTTATATGTCACCCTCTCACTGGGTGTACAATGTTTTTTATATTGCTTTTATTGTCTTCTTTTGCTACTTCTACACGGCTATAACGTTTAACCCCGTCAACGTTGCAGACAATATTAAAAATCAGGGTGGATTTGTCCCGGGTATCCGTCCCGGCAAAGAAACTGCGAATTATTTAGATATTGTGCTGAGTCGTTTGACGTTTGTTGGTGCAATTTATATTTCTCTGGTTTGCGTATTACCGACCCTTTTGATCAGTCAGTTGAATGTCCCCTTTTTCTTTGGCGGGACGGCTTTGCTGATTGTTGTTGGCGTGGGGATGGATACCGCTTCTCAGATTGAGGCGCATTTGATTTCACGCTCGTATGAAGGGTTTATGAAGGGCGTGACTCTTAAAGGGCGGCACGGCTAGGATTGTCCATGAAGATTATTCTGTTAGGACCACCAGGCGCGGGCAAGGGGACACAGGCCGCGCTGTTGATGGAAAAACATAGCATTCCTCAAGTTTCCACTGGCGATATGTTGCGTGCTGCAGTACAAGCGCAATCCCCTATGGGAATTGAAGCAAAAAAACATATGGATGCTGGTGGATTGGTTCCGGACAGTGTTGTTATCGGTATTGTCCGGGAGCGTTTGCAGGAAGATGACTGTCAGGGTGGTTTTATCCTTGATGGCTTTCCCCGCACTCAACCTCAAGCAGATTCATTAAAACAGGTACTGGTTGACCTTGATCAAGAGCTTGACTCGGTTATCTCATTGCAGGTTGATATAGATGCGTTAGTTGAGAGATTGACGGGACGTCGTACTTGTGCTGATTGTAGTAAGGGTTGTCACTTACGTTTTGATCCTCCTGCTCAAGACGGCAGTTGCCGTTACTGCGGTGGCGAGTTACTACAGCGGGACGATGACCGTGAAGTAACGATCCGTAATCGGATGATGGTATATCAGGAACAAACTGCTCCTCTTGAAGATTATTACCGTGAACAAGGATTGCTGGTTGCGGTTGATGGTATGAGTGATATATCAGTGGTTCAACAGTCGATCCAGGCAGCACTACAGGATTGTTGAGTTGATTGTTGTAAAATCGCGCGCTGAAATTAAAAAAATGAGAAAAGCAGGGCAGATGGTTGCAGAAATTTTGCAGTTGCTGCGTGAGAAGGTTCAGCCCGGAGTTACAACTTTTGAGTTAGATCAGTTTGCTGAGAAACAATGTACCAAATGGAAGGCTAGACCGGCTTTCAAGGGTTACGGTGGCTTTCCTTTTACTATTTGTGCTTCACCGAACGATCGTATAGTTCATGGTTTCCCTGACCGGAAACAGTTACAAGATGGTGACATCCTCAGTATTGACTTCGGTTTGATTATTGACGGATTTTACGGGGATTCGGCGATAACTGTGCCGGTTGGTAAGATCGATGCTGTAACGCAGCAATTGCTACATGTTACACAGGATTCACTGACCTGCGGAATAGCTGCGGCGGTGGCAGGTGGCCGGCTTTCAGATATCTCCAACGCAGTACAGACCCGGGTTGAAAAAGAGGGCTTCAGTGTTGTTCGTGACTTTGTTGGTCATGGTATTGGTCAGAAGCTCCATGAAGAACCACAGATACCCAATTACGGTGCGCCAGGGCGTGGGCCACAATTACAAGTGGGGATGACCTTCGCGATTGAACCAATGGTCAATTGTGGGCTGTCGGGGGTCAAGGTTCTGGAAGATGGATGGACAGCCGTTACTGTTGATGGACATCAATCGGCACATTTTGAACACACAATAGCAGTTACTGAGAATGGGCCTGAAATACTGACCCGTCTTTAATTTGGAAGAAATATTGAATCTATCGCTGTTGATAGATGAAATTTATAGGAAAAGGATCTCAAAATGAAGGTTAGAGCTACGGGTAAGAAGATCTGTGATAAATGCAAAGTTGTTAAACGCAAAGGTGTTGTCCGGATCATCTGCGAGAATCCCAAACACAAGCAAAGACAGGGATAAGCCCTAGGAGGAAAAATTGGCACGTATTGCTGGAGTCGATTTACCGAGAAACAAGCGTATTGAAGTGGCTATGACCTATATCTACGGAATTGGTCGTTCTACATCACAAAATATCCTTTCACAGGCTGGTGTTGATTTTGATGCCCGTACTGATGATTTAACTGAATCCGAATTGGTGAAGATTCGTGAGCTTGTAGATAAAGACTGCAATGTTGAAGGTGACTTGCGTCGTGAGCTGACCATGAATATTAAACGATTGATGGATCTCGGCTGCTATCGTGGCTTACGTCATCGTAGAGGTTTGCCGGTGCGTGGTCAGAATACCAAGAATAATTCGCGGACTCGTAAGGGGCCGAAGAAGACTGTTGCCGGTAAGAAAAAATAAGCGGAGTTGATTATGGCTAAAACAGGTAAAAAAGTCGTACGTAAAAAAGTTGTAAAGAAAAATATTGCAAAAGGTGTTGTCCATATACAATCCACCTTCAACAATACTATCGTGACAATTTGTGACCCTGTGGGTAATGTTGTTGCTTGGTCTACATCCGGAGCAAAAGGGTTCAAAGGCTCACGGAAAAGCACCCCGTTTGCTGCGCAAATCGCGGCGGAGGATGCAGCAACTAAAGCCATGGAACATGGTATGCGTTCGGTTGAGGCATATGTAAAAGGTCCCGGGAGTGGTCGTGAGTCTGCTTTACGTGCTCTTTCACTGGCAGGTTTGACAGTCACTATGATAAAGGACGTAACCCCGATACCCCATAACGGTTGCCGTCCACCCAAGCGTCGTCGCGTTTAAGCATCAAGGAGGAAGAAGTTGTCTAGATACTCTGGTCCAGTCTGCCGTCAGTGCAGAAGAGAAAATGCAAAACTGTTCCTGAAAGGGGACAGATGTTATACCGATAAATGTGCTCTGGAGCGGCGTAATTACGCCCCCGGTCAGCATGGTCAACGTCGTACCAAGGTTTCAGATTACGGAACTCAGTTACGTGAAAAACAGAAGGTGAAACGCACTTACGGCTTGCAGGAAAAACAGTTCAGGCTCTATTTCGCTAAAGCCGACCGGATGAAGGGTGTCACAGGTGAGAACCTTTTGATTCTTCTTGAGCGTCGACTTGACAGTGCTATTTATCGTCTTGGTTTTTCGGTATCCCGGGCTCAGGCGCGGACATTGGTTCGTCATGGCCATTTTCAGGTTAATGGTCATAAGGTCAATATCCCCTCTTATCTCGTGCGTCCTAATGATGTTGTTACCTTGCGTGAAAAGAGTCGTGAGGTTGCCTGCATTAATGAGTCTCTAGATAGTGTGATGCGTCGTGGTCTTCCCTCCTGGGTTGAGCTTGAGCGTGATGCGTTTAAGGGGATAATCAAAACCTTGCCGGTACGGAGTGAGATGACAACACCTGAGTTCCAGGAACAATTGATTGTCGAACTTTACTCTAAATAATTGCTAACCTCATCAGGGTATCTTGAGAGGGAGAATTAATATATGTACAAAAACTGGAGAGAATTGATCAAGCCGCTACGGTTGGAAGCAACTGAATTGACCGAAACATATGGTAAATTTGTTGCTGAACCATTTGAGCGCGGTTTTGGCACAACTCTGGGTAATTCATTACGTCGGATTCTTTTGTCTTCCCTCCAGGGGGCGGCGATTACCTCAGTGCGGATTAAAAATGTTCAGCATGAATTTTCAAGCGTTGTTGGTGTTACTGAAGATGTGACCGACATCATCCTTAATCTTAAAGGGGTGAAAGTTCGTTTACACGGCCACAATCCTCGCAATGTCCGTATTGTGCAGAAGGGTGCGGGAATCATCAAGGCCGGTGACATCATTACCGATAATAATGTTGAGATATTGAATCCTGACCACCATATTGCAACCTGTGGTGATGAAACTGATCTTGAAGTTGACATGACTGTTGCTATGGGTAAAGGTTATGTTTTTGCTGAAAAGAATCGTGATGAGGATGCACCGGTCGGGACAATTCCAATCGATACCATTTTTTCTCCAATCGCTAAAGTTAATTACAATGTTTCAAATGCGCGGGTTGGGCAGATCACTGATTATGATAAGCTGACACTGGAAATTAACACCGATGGCAGTGTCAAGCCTGAAGATGCTCTCGCCTATGCAGCAAAAATTTATAAAGAGCAATTGCAGATCTTCATAAATTTTGATGAAACTGAGGAACCGGTTATAGAAGAAGAAAGCAGTGAGAAGCACAAAATCAATGAGAACCTTTATCGTTCGGTTGAAGAACTTGAACTTTCGGTTCGTAGTGCTAACTGTTTGAAGAATGCCCAGATCAACCTTATTGGTGAACTGGTACAAAAATCGGAAGTTGAGATGTTGAAAACCCAGAACTTTGGCAGAAAGTCTTTGAATGAAATCAAAGATATTCTGGTTGAGATGGGCTTAGGTCTCGGCGTGAAGCTGGATAATTTCCCCGATCCAGATTATTTGAAATTGATTCAAAAGGGTCATGACGACGAATAGTCTCCCTTTGTTTAGTTTTTTAGAAAGGAACAGAAAATGCGCCACAATAAATCTGGCAGACGTCTTGGTCGCAAGCCTGATCATCGTCAGCACATGATGCAGAATATGGTCATCTCATTCTTTGAGAATGAGCGAATCACGACAACCGTGACCCGGGCTAAAGAACTACGCAAGCTTGCGGAAAAAATGATTACCTTCGGTAAGCGGGGCGATCTTCATGCCCGGCGTCAGGTGCTTCGGGTTATTCATGACCGGAAGATTGTTACCAAATTGTTTGAAATGATCTCTCCACGCTATGCTGATCGACCCGGTGGTTATACCAGAATAATAAGACTGGAAAATCGTCAGGGGGACAACGCTCCAATGGCGGTTATTGAGCTGGTTGAAGAAGGATTTGTGGCAAAGAAGAAGAGTGATAAAACTGATTCTGACCAGGCTGTAGTTGCAGAAACTGTTGAATCATCTGAGTCCGCAACAGCTTAAGATTTTTTTTCTAAATGTTTTAACCGGGGGCAGAGATTTATTTCTTTGCCCCCTTTTTTTTATTTTGCTCAGTGTGTTCAGATTGACTCTGTCGGGGCAGAATGCTAGTTTTTGCGTGATCAAGATTACAATTTCAGGATGAAAGTTGGTGTTCCCTATGCATGAACAAAAGATGCAGGTTTTACAAACGACCGTGAGTAAGTTGCTCCGTCGCGGAGCTTCCACAAACCTGAAAAAGGCACTTGCTAAAATTCACCCTGCTGATATTGCACATCTGTTTCGTTATTTTGACCTTCCTGAGCAGAAAACTCTCCTTGAACTAACCCCGGATCTTGATCGCGTTGCCGATGTCCTGGCTGAACTGGAACCGGAATCGTGGCCAAAAATTGCAGAACTGCTGGATCGTGATTATTTAATCTCTATCGTACGGGAAATGGCCGATGATGACAGTGCGGTTTTTCTCCGCAGTTTGCCGAACGAATTAGCTGAAGAGATACTGATCCAGTTGCACGAGGATCAATCAGGGGATGTAGAACACCTGCTTGGCTATGATGAAGATACCGCCGGTAGTATCATGTCAACCGACGTTTTTTCTCTTGATCAGGATATTACCGTTAAACAGGCAATTGCAGCACTCCAGGACTCAGAAGACTATGAAATGGTTTTCTATGTTTATGTGACTGATGAGCATAATCATCTAGTTGGAGTATTATCGTTACGCCAATTATTGACCGTCCCTCCCGCAACAAAGTTGTCCGATATCATGTCCACCAATGTGATGCGGGTCCGGGCAGATATGGATCAGGAGGAGGTTGCTGACCTGGTTGCCAAATACAATATTCTGGCTATCCCGGTTGTCGATGATCAAGGAAAGTTGCTTGGATTAATTACTGTTGATGATATCATCGATGTCATGCGTGATGAAGCCACCGAGGACATTCTGCGGATGGCTGGTACCAGTGAAGAGGAGATGTTGCTGGGCTTCAAATCACTGAAAATTGCTCGTCTCCGCTTGCCCTGGTTATTAACAACTCTGATTGGTGGGGTTGTCACCGGTACCCTGATGTGGTCTTTCCGGGCGACTTTGGAACAGGCTATCATGTTAATTGCTTTCATTCCGGTTATTACCGGAATGGGTGGTAACGTCGGCAGTCAGACTTCGACGATTCTAGTGCGGGGATTTGCAACGGGTCGGGTTGATTTTTCTATGATCAGACGGATCTTTCTCAAGGAATTGCGGGTTGGGCTGGTTATGGGAATTGTTTGTGGTTTGACAATTGCTCTGGTGGCTGCCGTATGGCACCAAAATGCTTACTTTGGTGTCGTTGTCGGTACTGCAATGGTGACAGCTATTACTGTCGCCGCCTGTATGGGGGTTTTGGTGACGGCATTTTTTAAAAAAGTTGGGATAGATCCGGCCATTGCTTCAAGCCCGATTGTTCAGACAGTCAACGATATTACCGGGATTTTAATTTATTTCAGTACCGCCACTTTATTTCTACCTTACCTGATATGATGATGGGGTTCAGCTTCTTCTCTTCCGACCAATCCACTCTCCTGAGTTTATAAAAGGTTATGAAACATCTTTCGCAACGTTGCGAAGCTCTGGTCTTACACCATACCTACTACGGTGAGTCCGATATTATCTTGACCCTTTTTACAGATGAATATGGTTTGCAAAAGGGGTTTGCCAAGGCTGCCCGGAAAAGCCGTAAACGTTTTGGTGCGGTTCTTGATCCGTTTACCCAGGCTATTTTTCAGTGGAAGAAGGGACGGGGAGACTTGTTATTGCTACAGGAGGCCGAGCTGCTTAATTCGCGTTTTGGCTTGCGTGGTGATCTGCAGCGGTTGGCCCTTGCAAGCTACGGTGTCGAATTGGTCTCCCTCACCCTGGAAGAGGGAGAACCTTACCCGCTGATCTATGAACTCCTCTGCAGTTTTCTCGACTATCTTGAACAGGATGGGGATGAGTCAATTGCCAAGTTGCTATTTGAGTTGCGCCTGGTTTACCTGCTTGGTTACATGCCCCATCTTCTTCATTGCAGTGAATGTCTGAAGATATTTGATCATGAGAAGATCCGCTTTGATGCCAATCGTGGCGGCAGTCTCTGTCTTGACTGTGCCGGTTTAGCAGGGGTGGCGATTGACCTTGGAACGGTTGGATCATTGGCCCGCACTCTCAATGTGTCACATAAACAGTTTGAAGGGTTTTCTTTTGGTTTTACAACGCTCCAACAGGCGGGCTTAATCCTCACTCAAGTCCTGCAGAAGACTTTACCCAGAGAGCCGAAATCCCTCAAATTTCTTACCCAACTTTGACCTTGGTGATTCTTGACATCTTCAAGGGTGGAAGCTAAACTCGCGACTCTATTTTACATCGATAACAATGCTTTTTTACTGCAGGTTTCAGTTTTTTTTGGAGGTCATGTGAATTTTCAGAATTTAATCCTTTCGTTGCAGAACTATTGGGCTGAACAGGGTTGCATCATCCAGCAACCATACGATATTGAAAAAGGGGCTGGAACCTTTAACCCGGCTACTTTTTTGCGGGCACTTGGTCCCGAGCCTTGGAATGTTGCCTATGTTGAACCGTCGCGTCGCCCTACTGATGGTCGCTATGGAGAGAATCCTAACCGGTTGCAGCACTACTACCAATTTCAGGTTATTTTGAAACCCTCACCGCAGAATATTCAGGAGCTTTACCTCGATTCCCTTAAGAGTTTTGGTATTGATCCTTTGGCACATGATATCCGTTTTGTAGAGGATAACTGGGAGGGGCCGACTTTGGGCGCCTGGGGGCTTGGCTGGGAGGTCTGGCTGGATGGCATGGAAATTACCCAATTTACCTATTTCCAGCAGTGTGGCGGTATTGACCTGAAGCCGATCTCTGGTGAGATTACTTACGGTTGTGAGCGGATTGCTATGTACCTGCAGGGAGTCGATAACGTTTACGATCTGGAATGGACTGACGGAATCAAATATGGGGATATTCACCATCAGACTGAAGTTGAATTCTCACACTATAATTTTGAGGAAGCTGATACCGAGATGCTGTTCAAGCTGTTTGATATGTACGAAAAAGAATCTCTTCGGCTGATAGCTAAAGAGCTGGTTTTCCCAGCTTATGATTTTGTTCTCAAGGGATCGCATGCCTTTAATCTTCTCGATGCACGTAATGCTATTTCAGTAACCGAGCGGGCCAGTTACATTGGCCGGGTGCGGAATCTGGCAAAGTTGTGTGCCGAGGGTTATGTCAAACAGCGTGAGAAACTCGGCTTTCCCTTACTAAAGAAATGATCATCTCGTTGACTGTGTTTTGTTGACTGACGTTCAAAATTGGAGAAGGACATGTCTGTAGAACTATTTTTTGAATTGGGTACCGAAGAGATCCCTGCAGGATTTATCCCCCGTGCCCTGGACGATATCAAGCGGTTACTAAGTGAAGAATTGGCGACTGCTCGTATCGATCATGGTGAGATCCGTAGCTTTGCTACCCCCCGTCGCCTGGCCATCTCGATTGCTGACGTTGCTACTGAGCAGCAACGCCAAGAGCTTGAGCTGACCGGTCCTCCGGCCAGAATTGCTTTTGATGCAGAAGGCAACCCGACCAAGGCAGCAGAAGGTTTTGCCCGGACCAATGGTGTCAGTGTCGCGGAATTGAGCACTATTGAAACAGCAAAGGGTGAATATCTGTTCTTATCCAAGGTTGTTGAGGGGGGCAAGTCCATTGAACAACTGATGGAAATTCTCCCCCGGATGATTGGCAAAATTCCGTTTAAAAAATCGATGCGCTGGAAAGATCTGGATATCCGCTTTGTCAGACCTATTCATTGGATTGTTGCAACTTTTGGCGGTGAAATTATCCCATTCACCTTTGGTGATCTGCAAAGTGGTAATCTCTCTCGTGGTCATCGTTTTATGGCTCCAGAAGAATTTACTGTCAGTGGTGTTACAGATTATCTTGCCAAAGCTGAACAACACTATGTTATTCCACAGATTGAGAAGCGCCGTAAATTGATCGAAGAGCAGATTGAGGTGATCGCCACACAACTGGGAGGCAGAATCAATCCGGACGACGAGCTCCTTGATGAGGTTTGCTTTCTGGTTGAAACTCCGCAGGCACTTGCCGGGACAATTGAGGCACGTTTCCTCCAGTTACCACCGGAGTTGCTTATTACCAGCATGCGTGAACATCAGCGGTATTTTACCCTGGTTGATGAGCAGGGTAGGCTGCTGCCCCATTTCATTACCATCGCCAACACTCTGGCAAAAGATCCGGCTGTGGTGGTGGCGGGTAATGAGCGGGTTCTTAAAGCACGCCTTGCCGATGCGATGTTTTTCTGGCAAGAGGATCAGAAGAGCAAACTTGAAACCCGTCTTGAGCCGCTGAAAAAGGTTGTCTATCAGGCTAAGTTAGGATCCAGTTTTGAAAAAGTAGAACGGTTTACCAAGCTGGCTGTTGGGTTAGCGCAACAATTCTCCCCACAAAATGCCGAGCTCACCAGCCGTGCTGCCACCCTGGCCAAATGTGATCTTGAGACCGGAATGGTCTATGAATTTCCGGAACTTCAGGGGGTTATGGGGCGTGAGTATGCACTACTGGAAGGGGAGGACCCACGGGTTGCAAAAGCGATCTATGAACATTATCTCCCGATTCAAGCTGGTGGTGAACTGCCCAGCGATGACATCGGTGCTTTTATCTCTCTGGCGGATAAAATTGATACGATCTGTGGTTGCTTCAGTGTCGGCTTGATTCCGACTGGAACCGCTGATCCTTATGCTTTACGGCGGAGTGCCATTGGGATTCTGGCGATTATTATGGATCGCGGCTATTCCATTTCGATTCCCGATTTTGTTTCTAAAGCTGTGCAACTGTTGGAGACTAAGCGACAACGTGCTGCTGAGGAAATTGTTGACGATGTGGTTAAATTTATCCGGTTGCGATTGGTTAATCTGTTGTCGGCTCAAAACTATCCAGTTGATGTTATCGATGCTGTTTTAAGTGCTTCTTTCGTTGAACCACTCGATGCTGTTGAGCGGATCAAAGCATTAACAGAACTGAAGAAAATAGACGATTTTGAACCTTTAGCTGTTGCATTTAAGCGGGTGGGAAATATCATTAAAGGTGGTCTGGAGCAACCCGTGGATCCAACCTTGTTGAAGGAAGAGTGTGAAAAAGAACTCTTTGATAGCCTGCAAGAAGTGCGAGGGAAAGTGGCAGAATATGTTTCCGAGCGTAATTATACTCAGGCTTTGAAAGCTATTGCTGGATTACGTCAACCGGTTGATACCTTTTTTGATGGTGTTATGGTCATGGTAGAGGATGAATTAATCAAAAACAACCGTCTTGCCTTGTTAACTGGCATTGCTGGTTTGTTTAAGGGAATCGCAGATTTCCGTCGGATTGCCTGATTTGAAAACAATCTGGACCCCTTTGTGGTGAGGAGCAATAAAATGTCTAAATACGTTTATGCTTTTGGTGCTGGTGAAGCGGATGGTGATGGATCAATGAAGGAGTTGCTGGGTGGTAAGGGAGCCAATCTTGCCGAGATGACTTCAATCGCCTTACCGGTTCCACCGGGATTTACTCTGACTACTGAAGTTTGTACCACTTATTATGCAAATAATCATGATTTCCCCCCCGGCTTGCGTGACGAAGTTAGCAGCGCTTTAAAAATTCTTGAGCAACGGATGGATAAGAGGTTTGGCGATAGCGATAACCCGTTACTGGTTTCGGTCCGCTCCGGGGCTCGAGCCTCAATGCCGGGGATGATGGATACGGTTTTAAATCTCGGATTGAACGACCAGACGATTCAAGGGGTTATCCGCCAGAGTAACGACCCCCGTTTTGCTTATGATTCGTATCGACGTTTCATCCAGATGTTTGCCAATGTTGTCAAGGGGATGAACGGAGAGGTTTTCGCAAAAATTCTCGCGCAGAAAAAAGAGCAGAAAAATGTTGAGCTGGATACGGAATTATCTGCCAAAGATCTGCAGGAGCTGGTGGGTGAATTTAAGCAGACCTACCAGAAGAGTCTGGGGGAGGTTTTTCCGGAAGATCCATTGCAACAATTATGGGAGGCTATTGGAGCCGTATTTGGCTCCTGGATGACTCCCCGTGCAGTGACTTACCGTAAACTTCATTCCATCCCCAGTGATTGGGGGACTGCAGTTAACGTACAGGGAATGGTTTTTGGCAATATGGGGGATGATTGTGCAACCGGGGTTGCTTTCACCCGCGACCCATCTACCGGTGAAAACTATTTTTATGGAGAATTTCTGGTCAATGCCCAGGGGGAAGATGTTGTTGCTGGAATCAGAACTCCACAGCCGATCAACCGGATCAAACATAAAGAGGGGGATCTCCCTTCCATGGAAGAGATCCTGCCCGACAGCTATGAGCAGCTGAACCATATCCGCGCAATTTTGGAAAAACACTATAAAGATATGCAGGATATCGAGTTTACAATTGAAAAATGTAAGCTGTATATGTTGCAAACTCGAACCGGAAAGCGTACTGCGCAAGCTGCGATCAAGGTTGCAGTCGATATGGTGAATGAGAAGTTGATTACTAAAAAAGAGGCGGTGCTGCGGGTTGATCCTGAGCAACTGGACCAGTTATTACATCCCTCTCTAGATCCTGATGCAGACAAGCAAGTTATTGCCAAGGGGTTGCCAGCATCTCCCGGTGCTGCGAGTGGTCAAGTGGTTTTTAATGCCGATGAGGCCGAAGAGCAGACCCGGCTGAAGAAAAAAGTTATTCTGGTCCGGACTGAAACCAGTCCCGAAGATATTCACGGCATGAACGCTGCGCAGGGGATTTTGACCGCCCGTGGTGGAATGACATCCCACGCTGCTGTTGTTGCCCGCGGCATGGGGAAATGTTGTGTTTCCGGGTGTGGTGATATCAAAATTGACTATGAAAAACAACAATTGATCACAAAATCAGGTCAATTAATTAAACGTGGTGATGAGATCACTTTAAATGGCTCCAGCGGTGAAGTGATGCTTGGTGTAGTGCCGAAGATTCAACCCGCTGTAAGTGGTGATTTTGCCATGTTTATGGGCTGGGTAGATCAGTTCAAGCGGCTTAAAGTGCGTACCAATGCTGATACGCCCCGTGATGCTAAGGTTGCCCGCGATTTCGGTGCAGAAGGTATCGGTCTATGCCGAACTGAACATATGTTTTTTGAGGGAGAGAGAATTCAGGCGGTGCGGGAGATGATTCTGGCAAATGATCTGGAAGGGCGCAAGCATGCCCTGGATAAAATTTTACCGATGCAAAAAGGGGATTTTATTGGTCTTTTCCGTGAAATGAAAGGGTTTCCTGTGACCATTCGCTTACTTGATCCCCCCTTACATGAGTTTCTTCCCCAAACAGATGATGAT
>JAUVCS010000092.1 GCA_030590745.1 Desulfuromusa sp. | reverse complement strand
CTTGATATGGTTCCCAAAGAGTTTGGAGACCAGACCCTGACCGAAACATACAAAGCCAGTGGCCTGACCAGAAAGCGTGAGTTACATGTCCTGCGCTACCAAGGCAGTCCAAAAGCACTGATCGATGTTCAATCCACAGATTTGGGTTTAAATTTATCAGAAATAACAAATGCGATAACTGTTTACCTGATCGATCCGTCACCCGATTATTTTGACGTGGTACGATTTACTATTAATAAACTTGCTTTACAAGAAAACAAAATGTCAGATCCCGTAATGGTTTTTCCGAATAATTATCTAGACCTCTGTGGCTTTAATGTCGACAAAGAATATACCCTGTGGTGTCTGGATATCTCTCTAGGCAGTGAATCCTATATGGCTTGGATGAATCGATATTGCCGATGAATCAACAATCGCCCCTTTATAATTCACGCTTACTTAGTGCATATCAGCAGTTACTCCGGAAAAAATATCCGCATGTGAATATCGGAGACATCCTTGGTTGCGCAAGCATAGAACCATTTGAAATCATTGATGAGTCTTGTTGGTTCACCCAGTCACAGGTTGATCGTTTCTACGAACGAGCTGTTCAACTAACTGGCAATAAACACCTAGCGAGGGAAGCTGGTCAGTGGGCAGCCTCTCCCGGTGCCATCGGCGCCATGCGCCAATACACCCTCGGCCTGCTAGGTCCCTCTATGGCCTTCCAGGCACTTGGCAAAGCAAGTAAGAAATTGTCACATTCGTGCAAATATGAAACTCGCACTCTTAAACACAACCAGGTCGAAATCATAGTAACACCCCATGAGGGTGTCAGTGAAAAACCTTACCAGTGTGAAAATCGAATGGGCTTTTTCGAAGCAATCATTGACGGGTTTCGGCTTGGCGTGCCAAAGATAGTCCATTCCGAATGTCTATTCCGGGGTGGAAGCTGTTGCCACTATGTTGTCACCTGGAAACCAAAACTCTCCAACATTTTCAATACTGTTCGCGCTGCCTTTTTGGCTCTTTTAGTACTGTCTGTGTTGCCGGGACTATTTGTTTTGCCTTTCCAAACCTTTCTTTATAGTTTTGTTTCAGTCTCATTTTTGTGTCTGGGAGCCTCTTTGATCACAGAAATTCAGCGGCGCAGAGAAATAACGCGATCAATGGATGTTTTGTGGGACAGTTCCGAGCGTCTTACCGATTTAATTGACACAAACTCACGAAATATCCAGCTGATTCAGGAGATTGGTCAAGCCCTGGCAAGCAAAAAATCTGTTGATGGGGTTTTAACTACCATCACGCAAGTAATGGAATCGAAGCTTGATTTTGATAGTGCCGTGATCCTGCTTGTCAATCAGGACAGAACCCGCCTTGAAGTTCGTAGTTCATTCGGCTATTCCCCCAAGGAGTACAGCAAGTTATTGGCGACATCGTTCAGTCTCAATAAACCCGGCAGCCGGGGACCGTTCGTTCAGGCATTCCATCAGCAGAAAGACTTCATTATCAATAATACGGAAGAGATCGCGGAAAAACTATCCGCCCGGTCACGCAAGCTGGTTAAAGAGCTTGGCATCCACTCATTCGTATGCTGCCCAATTGTTGTTGAGGGGACATCTTTAGGGATTATTGCTGCGACCAACCAGACATCAAAACGGTCATTAGTCCGAAGGGATGTAAATTTACTCCAAGGCATTGCCCCGTCTATCGGTGTGACAATACAAAATGCCGGCTTGATTGAAGAATTACATTCGTCCTTTGAGAAAACTCTGAAAGTCCTTGCTGATTCTATTGATGCCAGGGACTATCTCACCGCTGGTCACAGTGAAGTGGTCACTGAATATGCAGCAGGTATAGCCAAGCAACTGGGGCAATCTGATGAGTATATAAAAATGATCAGAATTGCAGGACTGCTTCATGACTACGGCAAAATCGGTGTTCCCGATTCGATTCTCAAGAAAGATGGGCGTTTGACCCCGGAAGAAAGGGATATTATTAACACCCATCCGGCGCGGTCTCAGCAAATTTTGAGTCAGGTTCCGTTTCGGGGGCTGCAAATACAAATTCCCCAGATTGCAGGAGCTCATCATGAACGCTGGGATGGTGCAGGCTACCCTTCAGGTCTCAAAGGGGAGGATATCCCCTTTGGAGCACGAATTATAGCTGTTGCTGATTTCTTTGAAGCCATCACATCCAAACGCCATTATCGCGAACCTATGCACATTGATAAAGCTCTCAGTTTGTTGCATGAATCCTCCGGCAGTCATTTTGAGCCAAAAATTGTCACTGCTTTTATAGCACATCTGGAATCTCGAGAGTTTTCTTTGGCAAAACCCAGTTCTCCCAACCACCCACATGAAATAGCTATCGGCTGTCGCCGCAAATCACCACGGGTACAATACCGTACACAAGTTTCAGGCCGACAGGCTCAACGGGTATTAACGGGTGACATGATTAATATCGGTAACAGGGGGGCTTATATTGTCAGTTCTGACCCTGTTTCAGAGAAAGACCCGCTGCTGTTAACTTTTGCCATTCCCGGCAGTGACAAATTAATTCAGGTTCCCAGTAAAGTCACCTGGATCAACAGTAAACAATCGCCGACCAGTTCCAATCACCCGGAAGGGTTTGCCGTACATTTTCAGAAAATATCCAAGCAAACTAAAAGGTTGATGAACCAGTTTGTACGCCAACAAATATCACCGGTCGCAACTATAACCGAACCTAAGGAAGCCGCTAGTGCCCGTTAAAAACAGTCAATGTCAAGCATACCTTATGGAAAACCAGGAGGAAGGTAAGCGGCTTGAATTAAAAACAGACAAGGAAGCAGTTAAACGGCAGGCTGCATGGGCCGGGATAGGTCCCGGCATGCGGGTGTTGGATGCCGGCTGCGGAATGGGGATTACAACACAAGCACTAGCAGAGCTGGTCGGTGAAAATGGACATGTCACCGGCCTCGATTTTTCTGAGGAACGGTTGGCAATTGCCCGCGAACGCTATGGGTCTGATCATGTCAGTTTTGTCTGTCATGATATTCACAATCCATATCATAGCGATAAACCGTATGATGCCATGTGGACCCGCTTTTTCCTCGAATACTTCAGAGCGGAGCAGCAGCAAATTATTGTCCACAGTGTAGCTTCTCTTAAACCCGGCGGCATTGCCTGCCTTGCAGATCTCGACAATAACAGCCTCGGTCACAGTGGGATGAGTGAACGATTGCAACAAACCTTACTGGACATCATGTCCCGGCTGGAAAAGGATTTTAACTTCGATCCTTATGCCGGTCGACGCCTTTACGGTCACCTCTACAACCTTGGGTTTCAGGATCTTGCCTGCACGGTAGAAACTCATCATCTGATCTACGGGGAGATAGAGGAAAAAGATAATTACAACTGGCAACGCAAAGTTGAAATTGCCGCGCAAAAATCAGGCTGTCCATTTACCGCTTACGCGGGGAGTTTTGAAGCTTTTCGTAGCGAGGTTCAAGCATTTATGAGCGATCCGCGGCGCTTCACGTACACACCATTGATTATCGCAAGAGGGCTAAAACCGGCTTAAGACTACACATAAAATATGGGGATAAAATAAGCAAACAGGAGTTCTAAATGAAAAAGACAATTCTCATCACCACCCTGTTCTCTCTACTTGCAGGATCAGCATTTGCTTCCGGGTTTGGAGTCTTCACCCAGGGAGCTGCCGGTTTAGGGCAGGCAAATGCGGTCGTTGCCCACCCTGTTGGCCCCTCTTCACTCTACTTTAACCCGGCATTATTGAACGATATCCCCGGTCGTCAGCTTGAGGTTGGAACAACTGCAATTTATGCCGACCGTAGCGTTGATCTTGATTCCGGTGGATCTGAAGATAGTAAGAATAATTGGCATTTCCCTTCCACTCTTTATTATACCCAGCAGGTCAATGAAAAGTTGAGTGCCGGTTTCGGGCTGTTTTTCCCTTTTGGGTTATCCACCGAGTGGGATGATGACTATGAAGGTAGATACCTGGGAACTTCAGGAGAAATTACCAGCCTCAATATCAACCCGGTCGTTTCCTATCGTTTGAATGACAAGCTTTCTATAGCTGCGGGTTTCAACCTCCTTTACCTTGATTCCAAGTTAGAGAAAAAAATCAACCAGACCGCAGCCTATACGATAGTTGACCTGCAGCTCAGCGGTGGAGTAGGAGGGGCACTACCACCATTGACTGGCCCGTTGAGAGACATTCATCAAAAATTTAAAGGCGATGGCTGGGGACAGGGTTACAACCTCGGTATTCTCTATAAAGCAACAGATTTCATCAGTATCGGCGCGACTTACCGCAGCCATATCGATATCAATGTTGATGGCAGGGCGAAATTCGACAATGTTGATCCGATGCTGGAAACGCTCTTTTCAAACACCGATGGTGATTCAGATGTCCGCCTGCCGGCTCAGGCAACTGCAGGAATAGCAGTGACCCCCTGTGATGCTCTGGTAGTAGAAGTTGGTATACGCTGGGAAGGGTGGTCTTCGACAGATGAATTAAAAGTTAAGTTAGACGATCCTGTTATGGGACAGACTTCTGATATTACTCCTCGCGACTGGAACTCAACCTGGAGTTATAATCTTGGCGGACAATACCAGGTTAACGAATCATTCAACCTGAGCGCCGGATATCTCTATGGAAAAGATGCTGTTCCAGGGTCGACATTTGAACCTCTTATCCCTGATAGCGACGCCCATCTATTCACTTTTGGCGCAGGCTGGAATACCGGAGCATGGACGATCAACGCTGCATTTGGTTATGAACATCATGAAAATCGCAAAAAAGATAACGACCTGGGTGACCCTCTGGGCTCACTACTTGTCGGCTCACCAACAGGAACAGCGAATGGAAAATATAAAGCTGATATTTATCTTTCCAGCGTGAGCATCGCCTACCGATTTTAATCGGAACTATATTCACGCAGCACTTCTACAATTTGAACCTGGCAGGTTCGGTACCACTTTGATCGTCCCAGTTGTTGTGCTTTGATATGCTCAGAATCCTGTTTCCAGCGGGAAATCTGTTCCAGTGTCTCCCAGTAAGAGATAGCTATCTCCTGATCCCCTTCGGTTGTCGCAACAAAATCCAAGCAGCCATATTTTTCGATTGCCAGGCTGC
>JAUVCS010000144.1 GCA_030590745.1 Desulfuromusa sp. | reverse complement strand
CCCATTGATTTTGACATCGGGCGACCATCTTTATCCAGAACAAAGCCGTGGGTTAAAACGGCTTTGTAGGGGGCACGATCCCGGGTACCGACCGATTCCAATAAACTTGAATGAAACCAGCCACGATGCTGGTCTGAACCTTCCAGATAGAGATCGGCTGGACTATTTAGATAGTCGCGCTGCTCACAGACGGCAGCATGTGACACCCCGGAATCAAACCAGACATCCAGAATATCGGTCTCTTTGGTGAATTTATCGTGGCCACAATCGGGACAAACCGTCCCCGGTGGGAGCAACTCACTGGCCTCTTTTTCAAACCAGATATCACTGCCGGTCGCTTCAAACTGATCGGCAATATAGTGCATCACTTTACCGTCATCCAACGCCTCGCCACATTTTTCACAATAAGCTATGGTAATCGGCACACCCCAGCTCCGCTGCCGGCTGATACACCAGTCAGGTCGAGCTTCAACCATATTGTAGATGCGGTTGCGCCCCCAGCTGGGAATCCACTCAACCTGATCAATCGCCTGTAACGCTTTTTCCCGCAGATCGTTCTCTTCCATGCTGATAAACCATTGCTCGGTCGCCCGAAAGATAATTGGTTTTTTACAGCGCCAGCAATGGGGATAACTATGTTCAACCGAACTTTCATGGAGCAATGCCCCAACTTCAGCGAGTTTTTCATTGACTGCTGGGTTGGCATCTTTCAGTTTCATCCCACCAAACAGCTCAAGATCTTGCCGATAGCGACCATAATCATCAACCGG
Organism: Desulfuromusa sp.; assembly: GCA_030590745.1. GTDB lineage: Bacteria > Desulfobacterota > Desulfuromonadia > Desulfuromonadales > Geopsychrobacteraceae > Desulfuromusa. Next base: position 3,247 of record JAUVCS010000144.1, on the reverse strand, counting down.
ATTATAGATTTCCAGACCGTATTTCAACCCGACCTGATAGTCATCCTGACCGTGCCCCGGAGCAGTATGGACACAGCCCGTTCCCGCCTCCAAAGTGACATGATCAGCAAGCATCAACAGGGAATTACGATCATAGAGGGGGTGTTTGCAATTTTTGTTTTCAAATAGCTCTGCGGCAAAAGTTGCAACCACTGAATAGTCTTTAATACCGAGATTTTTCATCACCGCTTCGTAGAGCCCTTCAGCCAGAATCAGCACTTCACCATTGGCTTCAACGGCAACATAAGGGAGCTCAGGATTTAAGCAGATTCCCAAATTCGCAGGAATTGTCCAGGGGGTGGTGGTCCAGATAACAAAGCTGATGGATCGCCCCTCCAGATTGGAGAGAGCCTCCGGAAGCTCATCCACATAAGGAAACTTTACGTAGATTGATGGCGATGTATGGTTGGCATATTCGACTTCCGCTTCAGCCAGCGCGGTGACGCAGGAAGAGCACCAATGAATCGGTTTTTTCCCTTTAAACAACGAACCACGCTCTGCCAGACGGGCCAGTTCACGTGCGGTGGTTGCTTCATAATCCGGGGTCATTGTCAGGTAGGGATCTTCCCAATTGCCAAAAATTCCCAGCCGCTGAAACTCTTCACTCTGGGTTTTGACCCAGACTTTTGCATAGTCACGACATTGCCGGCGGAAGTCAGCTTTACTCATCTCCCGTTTTTTCTTCCCGAGTTTCTTGTCAACCATCAGCTCAATCGGTAGTCCATGACAATCCCAACCGGGAACGTAGGGAGTAAAGAAGCCATCCATCCGCTTACTTTTGACAATGATATCTTTAAGGATTTTATTCAGAGCGTGTCCCATGTGCAGATGACCATTCGCATAGGGGGGGCCATCATGCAGGACAAAACTCTCTTTTCCCTGATTGACTGTTTCAAGCTGATCGTTCAGACCAATCTGCTGCCAGTACTTAAGTTGCTCGGGTTCCCGATTCGGCAGGTTGGCACGCATTGGAAAATCGGTTTTGGGTAGATTTAACGTATCTTTATAGTCCATGCTCGTATCTCTCCGCAGGGATTGTGGTAGGTGACTATCTTTAGCAGGGTATTGAAAAACGTTTGCGGGCTGCGAGTGCAAGGCGAAAATTGTCGAAAAAGCGCAGTTTACACCCAGTAAATGACCGTTTTTAGGCAATTCTCAACACAGTAATCGCAACACAGATAGCTTTTCAACCGCCTGTTAGAGTGAAATCAAGCCCGCAAGCTAGCAAATACACCGTTTAAGTTCAAGAAGAAAGGTCGTTACAGGGTTTATAGTAGTTTTTTGATACTCAATTTTAGTCGGAATAGTTTTTAACCTGTTTTGTCAATTTCACCCAGAGCAATCCAAGCCGTTCATGAGCCCAGTATTCACTTTGAGCCAGGCTTTTTGCCGATGGAAAAGTCCACCAACTCTTAAAGGGCTTACTCTGATACTCAGTTGGAGCAGGGATCGGATCAAGCCCTACCTGGTGAAACAGGAGTAAAGCCCGGGGCATGTGGGCCGCCGTTGTAACCAGAACCAGCGTGGCATCAGGAAAGTTCTCAGCAATCACCTGCGCCTCTTCCATCGTGTCTCTAGGACCATTAAGAACCACGATATCCTCTTCTGGGACAGCTAGAGATAATGCCAGTTCTCGAAGCTTTTCCGGATAAGAAACCGGGTCGTTAACCATTCCTCGAAACCCGGTAAAAATTAATTTGCTGCCCGGGTTCAGGTGATAAATACGGATCCCTTCGGTCAGCCGAACAACCGCCGTTGAGCTGAGCTCACTGGTGACGGGCTGACCATCAACAGATTGATGCGAACTGCCAAGAACCGCAATATAATCAACCGGGAGATCGCGTTGCTGATAGCTGGGGATCTGGTTTTCAAGTTGGGAGATATATCGATGACTTAAGGGGGAGTAACTGGCGACGGACAATAGTGCCGTAGCAAGAAAGACCACTATAATTCCTAACCAGCGGGTTTTTGGTCGTAATAGCAGCAGCAATGCCCAGAGCAGCAGGAGCAGAATAATCGGAACCGGCATCAGCAGGTCGCCTAGAATTTTCTTCAACAGAAACAGATAGTGATCCATCAGGAGCTACCCCAGCTCAATAAGTAACAGAAACAAGCGGAACACTAGTGTCCCGTGTGGTTAGTCCGTTTGGTTAATTCTGAGCAATTTTGGCTGATAACAAGGCGCGTCGACACAGGTCTAGCCAAAGCTAAGCCGAGGAGACGCAACGTAGACAGCAGACAAAAGGGCCAGAATTAATAGATGGAATTAACCATACGGGACACTAACGCAATTGCTGCAATTGATCAATAATTCTGTTGTTTTTTCAGGCAGGTGTCCGCAGTGCCGGGTGTGAATAGCGAAGATAATCCAACTGCAGATCACAGTGCTTTTGAGGCCATAGCTGTTGACGTAGCAGCGGGGATGCTCAGTTTTCCGTTTGTGTTGCTATCATTCCGTGTCAGCCTCAAGTAATAGCAACTCATGTGTTGATTAATTGGAACAAAGAAGCTAATATGCTTCCCATATCAGGAAAAGCAATACAGGAGCCTACAATGACAGATTCTCTACTTCAACAGCTCAAAAAAAGACGCTTAAAGCTGGGACTTAAGCAAAACGACATGATGATGCGCATCGGTGTATCCCGTCAGCAATATCAACGTTTGGAGTCTAAAGGCAATCCTCAGCTGGACACTCTGGAGTTGATTGCTAAAGGCCTTAACAGCGAACTGATGCTTATCCCCAAAGAAAAGTTGCCTGCCGTCATAGCTGCGCTCGAAAGTGTCGATCCGGATCTGGCATCAGGGCAAAAACCAGCAAATCAGGCAAATGATCATAAAAAGAAAAGCCTGTCTGACGCCCCCTGGCAGAATATTTTTGAGGATATCGATGAGTCATAGCACTGCAGATGAAATTAACGTACTAAGGCTGACTTTACACGGAAGACTGGTTGGCTATCTGGCCGGTTTTCATGATGGTCGAAACGTATTGAGCTTTGCGGATGAATTCAAATCTGATGCAACTCGTCCGACGTTCAGTTTAATCACCCACCCCCGATTCCCACACACAGAAAAGCTGCTGGCGGAGCCTTGGCTGCGCAATCAAAAACTGCATCCTACACTCTCCAATTTACTCCCAGAGGGGTCATTACGAGAACTGATAGCCCAGAGTCTCAAGGTGCATGTCGATAACGAATTTCACCTGTTCTCG
>JAUVCS010000206.1 GCA_030590745.1 Desulfuromusa sp. | reverse complement strand
GTTATCAGATGTCCATATCATTGTTAACGCAGTCCTTCAAGATGTCAGCAAACCAAAAATGTTTGTATCCGCGAAAAATGCAGATAAATTGATGAAAGGTGCGCTTATTATTGATATAAGCTGTGATGAAGGGATGGGGTTTTGGTGTGCTAAAACAACAAGTTTCAAGAATCCAATATTTGAAGTAGATGGTATATTTTATTATGCAGTTGATCACAGCCCAAGTTGGTATTGGAATGCTTCCTCATGGGAAATTTCAGAAGCATTGCTTCCATATCTACCCATAGTTCTTGGGGGATCAACTGAATGGGAAAAGAATAAAACCATTTCCAAATCAATAGAAATAGATAAGGGTATAATTCAGAATCCGAAAATCCTCTCTTTTCAAAATCGAAAGAAAGAGTATCCACACCAAATTTACCAGTAAGTTGTGAATGTAGGGATCAACTATTTCCAGGCAGTAATTCAGGTTCCTTTTCTGCTATCGCTTGAGCAATACCACCATTCCTTTAAGGGGTGGCTGGTTTAGGCAAGAATATGCAGTGGTCCTGACCATTTCTAACTTGTAATATGACCGTCTGCCAGGATCTAAACAAAAACAGCCCAACCTCTGGATCTCTGGTTGGACTGTTTTTTAGTTGTACTGAGTTGGAGGCAACACAAATGGATAGCCCGACAGTCTCCTAGTTTAGCGCTCCAGACTGATATCAACATGCAGCTCGTCGGCAACAGTAGATAGATTTTCTTCCAGTTGATCAAAAGGGAGATTTTCCGGGACTTGGATATAAATTGTCATATTGTAAATTGTGGCACCACTTTGTGGTGAGGCGCTGGCAGATGAATCAAGCTGGATAATACTGAGCTGATGATCAGCCAGAAACTGACTGGTTTTATAGACGATACCAGCCTGATCCAAACCTTCAATATGCAAGGTACAGGTTTTATAATTTTTGTTATCTTCTTCCTGCTGTGGCTGCAGAGGACGCACGAAGGCAGAAATCCCTTTGTCGAGTTCCAATTGGCGACATTCTCTGGTGAGCCCCTCAACAATATCCGGTGATTGGCTTGAAAATAACAAGCTGAGGGTGAATTCATCAGCCAGCATTGACATGGTGGTATCTTCCAGATTGCAATCATTCTGGTAAAGCAACCGAGTTACATCGGCAACAATTCCAGCTCGATCCTTACCAAATGCAGTCATGATATAGCGATTTGCCATGGTTTTCCTCCTGTGATTGAGTCATGTTTTGTATTTAACCATAGTTGGTGGAAAAGACAAACAAGGTGATTGAATCCATTGAATAATTTTTTCTCTGCGAAATAGGGAAGGTTTTTTTTATTCCATCGGTTGATTAGTGCGCAACCGCCTCAACTTCCAGTCTGATTTTAACTTTATTGCCAATGGTCAGTTGGTCAGTTTTATTCGGTTTGTCTCTCCTCAGCCTGAAGTCTTTATGGATGATCGTCCCGGCTGCTGTGAATTTTGCCCGGAGGTTTCCCTGTGGATCGAGAGTTGTCCCAAGGAAACTTCCTTGCAGGGTGATCTCTTGGGTGACCCCTTTGATTGTGATATCTCCAATCATCGTGATCTCGCTTCCACTGCCAGTGATTTTTTTACTTTTAAAATAGATTTCTGGATATTGTTTCACAGCGAAGAAATCCTCGCCACGGAGGTAGTTGTCGCGTTTGCTCTTACGGGTATCAATAGAAGCGGTCTGGATGGTTGCTTCTGCAGCGATGAGGCTATTATTTTCTGGATCGGTTTGAACCGACCCGCTAAAGTCAGTAAAATTTCCATGTGCCGTAAAAATAACCAGGTGTTTTACCGAAAAATGGATCTGTGTATGTTCGGGATCAACCTGAAAGGTTCCGGCAAAAGAGGTCGAAGCTAGCAACACAATGGAGAGGAACAAGAGGAATAATTTTTCTGCCATGGGGGTTTTCTCTCCAAATTGGTAGAATTCAATTGTAGCAGTGTTGTTGCTATCAGGAAACCGATGAAGCATGGTAGTTTGCACTGCTTTGAAACTATAAATCCAGTGGGGATTTGAGAACCCATGATAAAAAATGAATCAATTAAAGGATCTGTAAGTGAAAATTTGGATAGATGCTGATGCGTGTCCCAAGCCGATTAAGGAACTTCTCTATCGTGTCGCCGACCGTAAGAAAATTCTCTTAACTCTGGTTGCAAATCGCTCCCTTGGTTATCCTGCGTCACTCTGGATTCATTCAATCCAGGTTTCAGCCGGGGCGGATGTCGCTGATCAAGAAATTATTCGGCTGCTGGAACCGGGAGATCTGGTGGTGACGGCAGATATTCCCTTGGCTGCTGAAACGATCAGCCAGGGGGGGCATGCGTTAGATCCCCGTGGAGATTTTTTTAGTGAGGAGAATATCAGGGAGCGATTATCGGTACGCAATTTTATGGATGAGTTACGCAGTAATGGCGTTGAAACAGGGGGGCCACCTGCCTACGGAGCTAAGGATAAACAAAAATTTGCCAACAAATTGGATCGTTTTCTTGCCCATCATGGATAAAGATTCTAACGGAAGCCGATAAACCCAAGAGCTTTGCCCAGCACCCGGTTGATCGGGTGGTTTCTTTTGAGATTTTTTAAGACTGTCGGTCTGCGTAAACCGAGCTTTTTTAATTCATTGATGATAGCAGGGTTCGGACTTGTTTTAAGCCCCTGGCGAAAGGTCTTTATCGCTTTATTTTTTTCCCCTGACATCAATAGGATTCGCCCGAGGATAAGATAGTGGAGTGAGCTGTTCGGTTCACGTTTGATCGATTCGTGGCAAATCTTTGCCGCGGAGTGCATGCTTCCTTCCGCCTTGGCTAAACAGTAAGCCAGATAACTGTCAAGTTCAGGGGTTTTTCGATGCTCAGCGACTTGCCCAAGAAGAGCCTGAGCGGAATGAATGTAACCTTTTTCGGCAGCTTCAATCCCTTTTTGCAGTAAATCATCCAGCGGATCTGAGGTCATTGGATTTTCCTTCTTTGATTGCATACTTTTCATTTTATGGACTGACCGTGCATTATACCCTATTTAAAAATTACATGCAGGACAATCTCCAGCAAAACCGGGACTGTCCAAATGGCGCTAG
>JAUVCS010000089.1 GCA_030590745.1 Desulfuromusa sp. | reverse complement strand
CTCAAATCCCGCGAAGTGATCCAGAAGATTGATCATGAAATCAGCTCTCAGGAATTGAGTCAACACAACCTGCAACAACTCCCCCTGGATACCTATTCCATCAATATGCTGGAACAAACATGGCAAGCAGGTGAGCGAGTTGAATTTGCTGTTATTGCAAGCTCGGCAAAGCGGATTGTCAAAAATGACCTGGTCGAGTGGCAGAACGGAAAAGGGGAGAATGGGCCAAAACTGATTTTGAATCTGTTGAACAAAAGGCGTTTTCCGGTTGCCGCTGTCAGTCAGTTACAGATTAACCCGAACAATGATGTTTTAAAGTTATCGTGGGAAAATCCAACCGATCCAGATTTTCGCGGCGTCGTAGTGGTTAAAAATGCATTTCGAAGTCCAAAATCACCCTACGATGGGCAGAAGCTCTATGGTGGTCAGGATAATTATACAACCGATAAGTTCGGGTCAGATGATGTCGAAAAATACTATGCGGTTTTTACTTACGATTCTGTCCCCAACTATAGTGAAGCCGTCTGGTTCCATTATAAGATTGATAGCGTAATAGGCTAGGAGTCTGTCTGACTTTGCGGATCGTAACGAGAAATCGACTGGTCGAGGGCAGATTGTCGTAGATTTGAGAGCGAATAGCACCGCTATTTGTCGAAAATATACGGGAATATGAACTGATCAGACGGGTTCGCAGTAGATTCTTGTAATGTCCGACAGGCTCCTAGAAACTATTCAGAGATCAAAGCCTGTCAACAGGTACAAAAACCTCCCCATCATAGGTAGAAGGCTTGGAAGCATTCAGTTAAAATCGAGGGTGATCGCAGCTTGAAACCCAATCCATGAATATCTGGTTTATCCAAGTTCTCTATCAACCAGGCCGAATCCAACAGGGATTTTCCCGGAACCATCGACCTTGTCCTGACAATCATTGTCAAATTTTGTCTCGCTGAAAACAACGATTCACTACCCTTCAAAACTCCTATAGACATATGTGAATGAAATTTGACAGGATATTTGCCCACGAAGTGTATCGAACAATTAATCATTCTTGGGATCCCGCCACAATTGCTAAGATTTGACAATTATTGGATTTCGACAAAATTACATCATGCTGAAAGGGAAATTTATGGGAAATAGATGGAAATAACTGCGAAGGTATTAAGATGAGTTTCTATCTCTTATTGAAATTGTCTGTTCCTTTTACGCAAAGGTAGAATCGCTTTCATCAAAATACGTAACTATTTGTTCCGCAAATCGACAGGCTAAACCACAATCCATAGCCTTTGAAGGAACGATAAGGGTGCGATTTCGATAGTGCTCAAAATCGTCAAATTGATAGGTTTTAAGTTGTCCCTTTTCAACAAAATTGCTGATCAGAACCAAAGGAAGAAAGGCTATTCCCATCCCGGACACAAGAGATTGAAGCAACATGTCCAGCTCGGATATCTCTATAAACTGTTTGAACTTCTCCTTTGAGTAGCCTCGCGAAATGAGGTTCCTCTCTAAAAGAACCCTGGTACAACAAGCGCTGCCACAGCTCAAAAAAGAATATTCGAATAATTCCTCCAGCTGCGGTTGCGAACTGGTGATTTCAATATTGTTCGCAGCCGCAAAAACCATTTTGTCCGCTTGCAATGGTACGGTTTCAAATTCACTCAAATCAAAATCGGCGCAGTGCTCTATAACCGCAATTTCAAAAGTTCCTCGCCTGAGACTTTCCCTGATTCCTGCCGGCATATCCTGAAAAAACTTCAGGCTAGTAGCACTGTGCTCACCCCTTACAAATCTGCCCATGATCTGCGGTAAAAAAACTGTTCCGAATGTAGGTGTACTAACAAAGGAAAGACTGCCGCCAATTTTGGCAGGTTTTAGGTCAAGTTCTAGCTCCTGTTCAATCTCAATAATTTTCATTGCTTTATCAAACAGTCGCTGGCCTTTTTCCGTTTGCTTAAGCAGGGGACCACTTCTGTCTATCAAACTACAATCATATTGTTTTTCCATGTGTTGGATGCGTCTTGAGACAGCGGATTGAGTAATAAAAAGCTTTTCTGACGCTTTGGTAAAACTGCCGGTTCGGACGACTTCGACAAAAGTTTTTAAATAGCTGGATTCCATGGTAGCAGTTCTCTCAAGAATATTTATGCATGACATGCATAGGTGAATGAGAATTACTTGTTTTTCAAAGTACACCATTTTACTTATAAATAAAACCATATTTAATTGTTGTTGAAAGCGTATGGACTTGTTTTAAGGCAGAAAATGCGAGAAGTGATTTTCTTACTGCCAAAATAAAATTACATACCAATACTCCCTTCGACCTTGCTCATAAATACCCCAAAACAAATGCTATGCATGAGGCGCATGGCGACATGAATAATAATCGTTTTTAATTTGATACTACTTACGATACAAATGCTCAACTTAAGTTTATTTATTGCCTACTAGTTTTCTTCGTTGTCTGCTAAGTGACAACCAAACATTAATCAAAAGGAGCCAGATTTATGGACAGGCGTAAAGCTTTGAAAACAATCGTTGGAAGCGTTGCTGTAGTCGGGATCGCAGGAGCTTCAGTAGTGCAGAATGCAGTTGCAGCTAAGCCTAAGACGAGACCAGAGGTTAAATTCGATAAAAAAGGCAAAGTTTATCACGACCCTTTGCCCTACGTAGCTCTTGATCCTCTGGAGGCCAGAGATCGTGCTTATAATAACAAGCTGATTGGCGACTGTCAGTATGGGGTTTTTGCAACTATTATCGAAATGCTGTCCGAGAAAATCGGGGAGCCATATCTGAGTTATCCGACCACAGTTACGCGCGTCGGTGCGGGAGGTACGGTCGGTTGGGGTGGCACCTGTGGTGCCCTGCTGGGTGCTTCCGAACTCATCTACTTAGTGTCCCCTGATCCGGTTCCGCTGATTGATGATGTTTTCAACTTTTATATGTACACATCTCTGCCGGATCAAAGGCCGAAAACGGCAAACGAGGACATTGTCCCTTCGATTGCCGATTCGATACTTTGCCATATCTCTATTTCCCACTGGACGGAAAAGTCCGGCGCTAAAGCGTTTTCTAAAACTCGGTCAAAACGCTGTGCTCAACTTGATGCTGCAATAACTCGCAGGACAGTTGAGGTACTAAATGCGCAATTGTCAGGCAACTTCAAGGCCACATCGGTTATTCCAGCAGTCGTCGCAGAATGTCGCGCTTGTCATGACAAGGGTGGAGAAATGGAAAATACTCGTGGCAAGCAAGATTGTCTCGCTTGCCATAGTGGTCATGATGAGGTTAAGCCTAATATTTATGACAGAATTGGAAAAAAGATCTGATCCGATAAGTTTCAACTTACCTGGGAGGGTGGTGACTTTTTTAAAGAGTTACCGCTCTCCTTTCGTAATTTAAAAACTTCGGCATCCTAGAGATATCGTGCTGCTCTTTTTAGGCATTTCTGGAGCTGAGAGCGATATTTCCCTCTTCCTATTGATCGTCAGCTAGCCCCGTCCCTGGAAGGTAATTTACCGCTTGACATTCCTTTTCTATTTGGCGATTTAGCCAACAAGGAAGCATTGTTATGAAGTGGAAAACTGAATGGAAACCTTTATTCTGGATCATTGTGATTTTCAGTGGGTGCTTTTTTCTCCCGATTGAGATCTCAAGGGTTCAGGGTGCGATCATGGAATCGTTGTACCTGGTTAAATGGTATGCCCGAGAACATGTCCTACTTTGTTTAGTCCCAGCTTTTTTCATTGCCGGAGCGGTTGCGGTTTTTGTCAGTCAAGCAGCAGTAATAAAATACTTGGGACCGAACGCGAAAAAGGTTCTGGCCTATGGCGTTGCTGCGGTATCCGGTACGATTCTCGCCGTCTGTTCATGCACAATCCTGCCGTTGTTTGCAGGGATTTATCGGATGGGAGCAGGGCTCGGCCCGGCGTGTGCTTTTCTCTATTCTGGTCCGGCTATCAACATTCTGGCAATAGTCCTCACAGCACGCATTCTTGGCCCGGAAATGGGTATTGCTCGTGCTGTCGGGGCGGTTGTTTTTGCCGTCGTTATCGGCCTGTTTATGCACTTTTTCTTCCGGCATGAAGAGGCTGAAAAGGCTGCCGCCGCTCCAGTAATGGTGGACGATGATGAAGGCCGGCCATTGTTGCAAACCACTCTCTACTTTGCTGCCATGGTTGGGATTCTGGTGTTTGCCAACTGGGGAAAAACTGATCAGCCGACTGGGCTCTGGCATGAGATTTACATCGCCAAGTGGTGGGTCACCAGCGGCTTCTCCGTTGCTTTGGCGGTTATGCTGGCAACTTGGTTCAATATAGGTTTTGTTCGCATTCTGATGGCAAGTATTCCTGCGCTTGTGATGGCTATTATCGCACCGCAGCATCCTGAGCTTGCTTTCACCTTCGGAGTTGTCGGCTTGTCGGTGCTTAGCAACCTGAAAAGCAATCGTGAAGGTGAAATGGGACAGTGGTTCGAGGAGAGTTGGAATTTTACCAAAAAAATCCTACCGCTGCTGTTGATCGGTGTGCTGATCGCTGGAGTTCTGCTTGGACGACCGGGACAGGAAGGATTGATCCCTTCGGCATGGGTTGCTTCGCTGGTTGGGGGTAACTCGCTCGGGGCGAACTTATTTGCCTCTGTCTTCGGTGCTTTTATGTATTTTGCCACTCTTACGGAAGTGCCAATATTACAGGGGTTGATGGGAGCTGGCATGGGTAAAGGACCAGCACTGGCTCTGTTGCTTGCAGGCCCGGCGCTCTCATTACCGAATATGCTGGTTATCCGGAGCGTGATGGGAACAAAAAAGACGGCTGTATTTGTGGTACTGGTTATGCTGATGGCAACCCTGAGTGGGTTAATTTACGGGGCATTATTCTGAACTCAAGGAGACAGATATGAAAAAGATTCAGATTCTCGGCACTGGCTGTGCCAAATGTGAAAAACTTGCGGAAACTGCCAAGCAGGCAGCAGATAACATCGGACTCGATTACGAAATGGAAAAGGTCACCGACCTGAATCAGATCATGTCCTTTGGGGTGATGAGCACTCCGGGGCTGGCTGTCGACGGTAAGGTTCTGGTTGCCGGTAAGGTGCCGAGTCAAGCGGATATTGAAAAGCTGCTCGGATGAGGTGATAATGAAAAAAATATCCCTGTTGATTCTGCTGATCTTCTTCCTGACAGTATCCACATGGGCAGAAAGTTTGCCTAAGCTGGTCGATGTTGGGGCCGA
>JAUVCS010000255.1 GCA_030590745.1 Desulfuromusa sp. | reverse complement strand
ACAGAATGAAACCACAAAAACGAATTGCCATTGTTTTCCACGGACAACATCTTTTCTGATGATAATTTCCCTTGCGATCAGGGCCGGGACAAAACCCTGGGCAAAGTGACCCAGTTTATCGTAATTATTCCGGGAAGAATTGAACAGTTCACTCAGAGAATCAAATAACGGAACCTCTGCATAGGTATAATGCCCGCCGACCATCAAAATGATGCAGTGAAGCAGAATTAAGATATAAACCAATGGGGTGAGTCTGAATAATCGGTAGGTCGCCGCCAGAATGAGAGCACCAATAACAGCAGGAAGAACTTCCAGAACCCAGGTCGGTTGATCTTTCGGTGCGATCCCCGACCAGACCAGGCATGAGCTGAATATAACAATCCAAAGATATTTGATAATTCAGTCCTCACTCTATCGTCTGGAGGTTAATTTTACCCGAGGAAGAGACAACCCAAACCGGGGCTCACCGATATCATAACCGTTGAGCCCCAGATTGTTTTCACTTATTTTTCAGCTATTCCTATTCCGGGATTGTCCCCTGAACCCCTTCAATAAAGAAATTCATACTTAACAGTTCTTTATCCCCAAAGGTTTTTCCGGAGTCCAGAACAATTTTACCATCCTGCCCTTTAATCGGACCGGTAAAGACCTGTATTTTGTGGTCCACAAGAGCTTGTTTTCGCTCGGCAACCAGATCTTGAATTTTCTGCGGCACTTTATTGCTGATGGGAGCTAACTGAACGATTTCTGTTTCCATCCCCCACCAGATCTCTTCCGGCTTCCAGGTACCATCATGAACTTCTGTTGCTATCTGCTTATACAAAACGCCCCAGTTCCAGATCGGAGCGGTTAAAAAAGCATTGGGAGCAAATTGTCTCATGTCAGAATCGTTACCGATAGCAAATTTTCCCCTTGCTTCAGCAGCCTGCAATGTAGCCGGGGTATCCTGGTGCATTGAAAGGACATCGGCACCGACATCCAACAGTGAATCGGCAGCCTCTCTTTCAAGGCCCGGATCAAACCAGGTCTGAGTCCAGACAACTTTTACCGTTGCCTCGGGATTAACTTCACGAACTCCCAAAGTGAAAGCATTGATCCCCCGGATCACTTCAGGGATTGGATAGGCGGCGACATAACCGATGACATTCGATTTTGTCATGGCACCAGCAATAATACCGGACAGATATTTCCCCTGATAAAAACGGCCAAAATAGTTGCCCATATTTTCTGACATTTTGTAGCCGGAACAGTGTTCAAAGGCGACATCCTTAAATCTTTTGGCCACCTCAAGGGTCGGGTCCATAAAACCGAAACTGGTCGTAAAGATGAGATTGTAGCCTTTATTCGCCAACCCCATAATGACTCTGGTAGCGTCAGCACCTTCTGGAACTGATTCAATAAAAGTGGTCTTTGTCACAAAAGGGAGTTTCTCCATTTCGATACGACCCTGATCGTGAGCAAAGGTCCAGCCACCATCACCTACCGGCCCGACATAAACAAATGCAGCCTTGATGTCTTTGGCTCCCGCTATTGTTACAAAAGGGAGCATAAAAAGTACTGTTAACAATAAAACGATCTTTTTCATGTCAAACTTCCTCCTGGTTAGTTGCACTTATATAAGTTGGAAACATGGTTCACAAATCATCAAAATTACTCGTAAGCCAGCGGGACCGCACAGATGAATTTGAACTCTTCAGTTGTTGAAGTATTGCGATATTGATGTTTTTCATTCGGAACGACCATGGAAAAATTTCCCGCTTTAACCGGATGCTGTTCCCCTGCTGCATCGACTAAGACACCTTCCCCCTCAAGGATATAGTTCAAATGCTCGGCATCATGGATGTGATAGGGAGTATTCCCACCCGGAGTGATGGTAAAAACCCGAAAAGAAAAATTGGGGGCACCATCGGCTTTTCCCAAAGGAACCTGCTTAACCACACCAACCGCCCCTTCCATTTGCATCGGCACTGCAGGGACTTGATCTAACGAGGTAATTTTCATAAAAGTTCTCCTTTATAATTATAGTTTTATCGCCACAGAAGATAACAGACTCAAGCTTCCACAACAAGAAGCTAAACCAGCGACTTTCTTAGTAGATATTGTTGTTATTTTACTAATTATCATGTAGATTTCCGAAGGTGCATTTCATTCTGGAGGGATTAAATGCGCTTTACCCTTTTACAATATTGAAACTGATTACTAACCAACATTTTGGAGGAGAATCGATGAATCCTGCTGCACTGATTCCCACACCTGACGCCATTTCTGTTCCCTGGGGATGGTTCTATGTTCTGCTGATGCTCACCTTCCTGCTCCACATTCTGGTGATGAACGCCATGCTTGGTGGCGGGATTATTGCTCTGATCAGTTCCTTTCGTAGTGGAGATCAAAACACCCTGTTGTGCAAAGAA